>JBKJVY010000254.1:0-7106 GCA_046717185.1 Thermoanaerobaculia bacterium | reverse complement strand
ATACCGGCTCCCGGATGGACGAGATCATCTTCCAGGAGTTCAAGGGCACCGGGAACACGGAGCTCGTGCTCGACCGCGACCTCTTCAACCGCCGGATCTTCCCCTGCATCAACATCTCGCAGTCCGGAACCCGCAAGGAGGAGAAGCTCTACACCCCCGAGGAGCTCCCGAAGATCGTCAAGCTGCGCCGCGCCCTCGTGGCCGTAGACAAGATCCAGGCGATGGAGCTCGTGCTCGGTAGGCTCTCCAAGTTCCGGACAAACGCCGATTTTTTGAAGAGTTTCTGATCGGTTAGCCGGGAGTCGTGAGCCGACGCCGGTTACTAGCGCCTGCGGCTCTTCCTCTTCTCCCGCCCGTAGGTCACCGACGAGGGAGCGCTCGGCCGCGCCGGTCTTCTCGCCGGCGCCCTTCGGTGCGGCTTCGCCTCGGCGAGCAATCGTCCCTTCTCGACGATCTCTTCGGGTGCCCACAGCACCGGGATCCCCCGGCCGATCAGCTTCTGGATCGAGTCGAGCGAGAAGACGTAGTCGTCACACGCGATCGACACCGCCGTCCCCACCGCGCCGGCGCGGCCGGTCCGCCCGATGCGGTGCACGTAATCTTCCGCGTCCTGCGGCAAGTCGTAGTTGACGACGTGCGAGACTCCTTCGATGTGGAGGCCGCGAGACGCGACGTCGGTCGCGACGAGGACGGCGAGCCTCCCCTCCTTGAAGTCGGTCAGGATCTTCAAGCGACGATCCTGCGGGACGTTGCCGGCGAGCGCGCGGGCCGGGTACCCGTTCGCGGTGAGCGTGCGGACGAGATCCGCCGCCGTCGTCCGGCGGTTGACGAAGATCAGGATGCGGCTCCCCCCCTCCGCCCCGAGAAGCCCGAGCAGGAGCGGCAGCTTCTCGTGCGACGAGACGTGGTAGAGCACTTCGGTGATGCCATGAGCGCCAACGCGCTCCGGCTCGATGTCGACCTTTTCCGCGTTGTTGGTGTGCTCGTACGCGAGCTCCATGACTCGGGGAGAGAGGGTCGCGGAGAAGAGGAAAGTCTGGCGGGCGTCGTAGGGGGGGCAGCGGCGCAGGATCCTTCGCAGGTCGCGAATGAAGCCCATGTCGAACATCCGGTCTGCCTCGTCGATGACGAGGAGTTCGACGTCGCGGAACGTCGTCGCCCCCTGTTGCTCGTAGTCGAGGAGGCGGCCCGGCGTTCCCACGAGAAGGTCCGGCTTGCGGCGGAGGGCGTCGCGCTGGCGAGCGTAGTCGATCCCGCCGTAGACGGCGAGGGTGGTCAGGCCGGTGTGGCGCCCGAGCACTTCGGCGTCGTTCTTGATCTGGACGACAAGCTCGCGGGTGGGCGCGATGACCAGGGCCCGGGGGCCGCGTCGCTCCTTCGGGGAGTTGCGCAGGAGGCGCGTGAAGATCGTGATGAGGAACGCCGCGGTTTTGCCCGTGCCGGTCTGTGCCTGGCCGGCGACGTCGCGGCCGGAGAGAGTGATCGGGAGGGTCTTCGCCTGGATCGGGGTCGCGTGGACGAATCCCGCGTCGGCGATGCCGCGGCGGACCTCCTCCGGCAGGTCGTACGAAGCGAGCAGTGTCTGCGTCAGGTGGCGGTGAAGGGGGTCTTCGGTCTTCGGCACGGCGACATTGTAGGTGTGGCGGAGGAGCGCGGGGAGGGATCTGACCCCTTCGGGATCAGACCCCGGACCGGATCACCCGGCCGAAGTCGCCGACGAGCGGCCGGGCCGTCGCCCGGGCCAGAGCGAGCCCGATCGCGCGCTTCTCCTTCGGACCCGCGCCCCCGGCGAGCGGGTAGAGGCGCCCCTTCGACCGCGCTGCAAGTCGCTTGACGCTCCAGCTCCACCAGGGCGGGAGCGGTACGCTCGTCTCACGCCAGCAGTCGAGCTCGGCGAGAGAGATCCGGCGGGTGCGGGTCCGCTCGAAGGTCGTCGTGGAGATGACGACCTCGTGGGCGTCGACCTCGACCGTCTCCTCCGAGAACGCGAGAGCGGCGAGCCCGACGAGCGTGAGCGGCGTGGAGATTCCCACGGCGAGAGTGAGGAAGACGAGCGCGGAGAGAGGCAACTCGTTGAAGTTGCCCCGCTTCAAGCTGGTCTCCCACAGAGGCACGAGTCTCGCGGCGCCGAAGAGCGCGGCCCCGACGACGACGATCGCAGCCGCCGTCAGCCTGCGGCGCCAATGCCTCCATCCGGCGAGCGGCCGGATCTCGATCGAGAGCCCCCCGGGACGGGCCGTCATGACGATACGGGGTGCGCTCTCGGAGCGTCGCGGCGAGAGGCTCGGCGACGCGTTCTCCCGCCTTGCGCGGTCCCTGTTCTTGACTCGCCTGGACAAACCCGGAATTGTATGATCCGGCATCCCGGCGGCTGCCGGTCGAGAGGAGGGTCGAGGTGGCGAAGAAATCGAAAGAAACGGGGCGAGGCGGACCGCGAAAGGCTTCGCGACCTCCCGCACGGAAGAAGGCGAGCGCAGGAAAAAAGAAGCCGAGCGCACGAAAGCCCTCGCGCGGAACGGCGCGGAGAGTCGCCGCCGAACGCAGGAGGGGTTCTGCCCGCAAAGCTCGACCGGCGCGCAAGGCCGCGACGAAAAAGTCGCGTGCCAGCCGCTCCGCCACTCGGGGCAAGGCGAGCACCGCGAAGAAGACGACGGCCCGGAAGAAGGCTGCCGCTCGGAAGAGCGCACCGGCCCGCAAAAAGACTGCCGCCCGGAAGAGCGCACCGGCCCGCAAGAAGACAGCCGTTCGGAAGAGCCTTCCGGCCCCGAAGAAGACGGCCGCCCGGAAGAGCGCTCCGGCCCGGAAGAAGGCGACCGCGTCTCGCGCGCCGTCGCCCACCCGGAGCGCGGCTCGGCCGAAGCCGCCCGCGCGACGCCTCGCGGCGGTCCCGGCCGCGGAATCGGCGAGGGAGCGACTCGGGCGGGAAGAGAAGCCGCCGGTCCACGAGCCCGAGCCCCTCGAAGCGGACGCGGTCGAAGTCGAAGAGGTCGAAGAGATCGCCGCGCTCGCGGCGATCGGCGACGACGACGAGGACATCACCCCGACGCCGAGCGTGCCCGAGGAAGAGGAGTCGGAGTGGTAGTGGTAAGATAGATCCGACCGGAACCCATTGTCGGGCTCTTGCCCGGCTGGCGAAGCGAAGGTCCCGAGAAATCGGGACCTTCTGGTTTTTGAACGGAAACGGAAAAGAAAGAACGGCTCCGTTGCCTACGTTTCCCGTTTCTCGTTTCCCGTTTCCCGCGGTATCGGCAACGGCTTCCGGTTCTCGTCGAGGTTCACGAACGTCACCTCGGCGTCCGTGACCTTCACGGGGCGCGCGGCGCCCTCGCCCCGCTGGGCAAAGACCTCCACGGACACGGTGATGGACGTCCGCCCGATCTTCACGAGCCCCGTGTAGAACGAGACGAGGTCGCCCACGTGGACCGGCTCGTGAAACACGACCTCGCGCATGGCGACCGTGACGATGAACGACGCGCCGTGCTGCTTCGCTTCGACAGCGGCCGCCTGGTCGATGTACGAGAGGATCACGCCGCCGAAGATGGTTCCGTGGGCGTTGGTGTCCTTCGGCATGAGGACGACCCGGATCGCGGGCTCCTTTCGCGACGCGATACCGGTGGGCGGATCCGTCACGTTCGACGTTCCTAGTGTCCCGAGTCCGAAATGCGTCGGCATTCGGCCGGCGCTGCATCCCGCCCCGCGGCGTTGCTCCTCGGATGCGTACCACACGGGTACGCCCTCCTCGTCGCGCCTCGCGGGCCGGGCGCTTCGTCGGCCTCGGTGCTCGACGGACTTCTGACTCGGGACACTACGGTCGCCTGGACTTGCGGATCCGGGGAGGGCCGAACTGAGTCCCGACGCGCGCGACGTAGCCGTCGGTCAGGTTGACCGTGAGGGTCCCGTCGGCGAAGTAGTAATTCCAGATCTCGTGAACGGAAGTGCCCTCGGTGCGTACGGCGAAGGAGGCCTTGCCGAGCGCCGCCTTGACCTTCTCTCCCGTGATGCCCGGGTCGATCCGCTTGCGGGCGTCCGCGAGCACGCCCGGAAGGATGCGCGAGCCCACGCCGGCGATCGCCTCGGCTTCGCGATACGCGCGGTTCTCCCACCAGCGCGGCAGCCAGAAGGCCGCGACGGCGAGGAGGATCGCTCCCGCGATGACGGCGTAGAGGACGGGCCGGGCGCGTTCGGACGTCGTCAGGAAAACTCCCCGGGAGCTTCGCCGAGCTCGAAGAGGACGGCGCGGTCGAGCTCCGATGCGCGTCGCGCGAGCGCCGCGGCAGCGGCGGTCTCGCCGGCGGTTTCCGCCCGGCCCGCCTGGCGCGACACCTCCGAGAGGGCACCGCGCGCGGTCAGAACGTGGTCGCGGCGAGCCTCTCCGTCCGAGGTGAGCGCGCCGGCGACGTGCGCGGGGATCGCGACGGCCGCCTTGCGGAGGTGGCGCGCAATCGTGGGGTCGGCGGGCCGGAGCTGCTCCGCGAGAGCGTACGCGGCCTGCGTGACGGCCATCGCCTCGTTCCAGAGTGGATGACCCTTGTACCCGGGGCGGCGGGCCGCGGGATCGAAGGTCTCGCTCACCGGAGCGATTGTAAGCGTTTCCGGTAGAATCCGCGGCCGAATGCGGCGAAAAGTGACGGTCGTCGGCGCCGGGAACGTCGGCGCCACCCTCGCGCAGCGCCTCGTCGAAAAAGAGATCGCCGACGTCGTCCTGATCGACATCGTCGAGGGCATCCCGCAGGGCAAGGCCCTCGACATCATGGAGTCGGCGCCGGTCGAAAAGTTCGGCGCCCGGATGGAGGGCTCCAATTCCTACGAGCTCTCCGACGGCTCGGACGTCATCGTCGTGACGGCCGGGCTCGCCCGGAAGCCGGGGATGTCGCGGGACGACCTCGTGCAGAAGAATCAGGAGATCGTGGGGGCCGTCGTCCGCGAGGCGGTGCCCCGGTCTCCAAACGCGATCCTGATCGTCGTCTCGAACCCGCTCGACGCGATGTGCGAGGTGGCGCGCCGGGTCTCGGGCCTCCCGAGAGAGCGCGTCTTCGGGATGGCGGGGATCCTCGACTCGGCGCGGATGCGCTGGTTCCTCGCCCGCGAGCTCGACGTGTCCGTCGAGAGCACGCACGCCTTCGTGCTCGGAGGGCACGGGGACACCATGGTGCCGCTTCCGCGGTACTCGACCGTCGCGGGAATCCCGATCACGCAGCTCCTGTCGAAAGAGCGCATCGACGCGATCGTTCAGCGGACGCGGAACGGCGGGATCGAGATCGTCAACTACTACAAGACCGGCTCGGCCTACTACGCGCCGTCGTCCGCGGTCGCGGAGATGGTCGAGTCCGTCCTCCGGGATGAGAAGAAGATCCTCCCGTGCGCCGCCTACCTCGAGGGAGAGTACGGGATGTCGGGCGTGTACCTCGGCGTCCCCGTCAAGCTCGGCCGGCGCGGCATCGAGCAGATCATCGAGATCGCGCTCGAGCCGGAGGAACAGGCTGCGCTCGCCCGTTCGGCAGAGTCTGTCCGGGAGCTGTTCCGGATCCTGACGGTCTGACGGCCGGAGCCATGACGGGCGAGGAGCGGCACTTCTGGCTGCGGCGGCTGCACTCCCTCTCCGGCATCGTCCCGGTCGGAGGTTTCCTCGCCTTCCACCTCTACGAGAACTATTCCGCGACGCGCGGCGCGGACGCCTACAACGCGATGACGCGCCGGCTCCAGGAAATGCCGTTCGCTCTCGCGCTCGAGATCGCGGTGATCGCCGTGCCGCTCTTCTTCCACGGCATCTACGGACTCTTCGTGACGGGCACCGCAAGGCCCAACGTCCTCGCCAATCGTTACGTGCGCAACTGGATGTACCTGCTCCAAAGGGTCACCGGGATCCTTCTCTTCGCGTTCGTCATCTTTCACCTCTGGACGACCCGGTTCGTGGACCTGCGCGACCACGAGAGCGTGGACCTGTTCCGGCTGATGCAGTCCTCGGTGGAGAACCCGTGGATCTACGGGTTCTACCTCGCGGGCATCCTCGCCGCGACGTTTCACCTCGCCAACGGAATCTGGTCGTTCTCCATCGTCTGGGGACTGACGGTGGGTCCGCGGGCGCAGCGGCGGATGATGTGGGTCTCGGCGGCCGTGTTCCTCATCCTCTCGTTCATCGGCATCCGCTCGATCGAGGCGTTCCGAGCGTGAGCCGGGTCCCCGCCCCATGAGCTCCGACCGCGTCGTCATCGTCGGCGGCGGCCTCGCGGGCCTGATGACCACGATTCGCGCCGCGGAGCTCGGGGTCTCCGTCGATCTCTTCTCGATCGTTCCCGTCAAGCGCAGCCACTCGGTCTGCGCGCAGGGCGGCATTAACGGCGCGGTCAACACGAAGGGGGAGGGGGACTCGCCGGAGATCCACTTCGACGACACGATCTACGGCGGCGACTTCCTCGCGAACCAGCCTCCCGTCAAGGCGATGTGCCACGCCGCACCCGGCATCATCAACCTCCTCGACCGGATGGGAGTGATGTTCAAC
Organism: Thermoanaerobaculia bacterium; assembly: GCA_046717185.1. Taxonomy (GTDB): domain Bacteria; phylum Acidobacteriota; class Thermoanaerobaculia; order UBA5066; family Gp7-AA6; genus Gp7-AA6. The sequence goes on along the minus strand of JBKJVY010000254.1, from coordinate 607 downwards.
CGCACGCCGGAGGGGCTGCTCGATTTCCGACGCTTTGGCGGCACGAAGTTCCATCGCACCGCCTTCGCCGGAGCGACGACGGGTCAACAGCTCCTCTACGCACTCGACGAGCAGGTTCGCCGCTTCGAGGTCGAGGGCCTCGTGCGGAAGTACGAGATGTGGGAGTTCCTCGGCCTCGTGCGCGACGCCGGCGGCAACTGCCGGGGAATCGTCGCGCTCGACGCGATTGCGATGCGCATCGAAGCGTTTCCGGCGCGCGCCGTGATGCTTGCGACGGGCGGTCCGGGAATTGTGTTCGGCCGCTCGACCAACTCCGTGATCAACACGGGATCGGCTTCCGCGGCGGCCTACCAGGAGGGCGCGCGCTACGCCAACGGCGAGTTCATCCAGGTTCACCCGACGTCCATCCCCGGGTCGGACAAGCTGCGGCTGATGTCGGAGTCCGCCCGCGGCGAGGGGGGACGCGTCTGGGTCCCGCGCGCCCGGGGGGACCGGCGGCCGCCCAAATCGATCCCGGAGCCGGAGCGCTGGTACTTCCTCGAGGAGAAGTACCCGGCGTATGGCAACCTCGTCCCGCGCGACATCGCGACTCGCGAGATTTTCCAGG
>JBKJVY010000253.1:0-3741 GCA_046717185.1 Thermoanaerobaculia bacterium | reverse complement strand
GCGTTCTGCCAGCGATCTTCCGGATCCTTCGCGAGAGACTTTTTCACCACCCGATCGAGCGCCGGCGGCGACATGGGCTGGACCTGCGAGACCGGCTGCGGTTCGTCGCGCAGGATCGACGAGATCAGCGACGCCTGGGTCGCGCCGATGAACGCCTTCTTGCCGGTCGCCATCTCGTAGAGCACGCAGCCGAACGCGAAGACGTCCGTCCGCGCGTCGGCATCCTTCCCCTCCAGCTGCTCGGGCGCCATGTACTGGAACGTCCCGAGGATCGTCCCCTCCTGCGTCAGACCCGCCTGTGTGGGAAGGGCCGTCAGGCTCGATTGCTCAGACGCGGGCACCATCACCTTCGCCAGGCCGAAGTCGAGCAGCTTCACCCCCGACTTCGTGATCATCACGTTCGCGGGCTTCAGGTCCCGGTGCACGATCCCCTGGCGGTGCGCCTTGTCCAGAGCGTCGGCAATCTGGACTCCGAACCGCAGCGTCTGCTCCAGCGGAAGCGGGCCCTTCGCGAGACGGTCGGCCAGTGTCTCGCCCTCCAGGTACTCCATGACGAGGTACTCGGTCTCGCCCTCGCGCCCGACATCGTGGAGCGCGCAGATGTGCGGGTGCGAGAGCTGCGAAATCGTCTTCGCCTCGCGCTCGAAGCGCTGGCGCGACTCGGCAGTGGACGACAGGTGCGTCGGCAGCACCTTGATCGCCACCGTCCGCTCGAGGCGCGTGTCCCGCGCCCGGTAGACCTCGCCCATCCCGCCTGCGCCGAGCGGCGAGACGATCTCGTAAGGCCCGAGACGGAATCCGGCAGGGAGCGTCACTTCGTGAGCCCGGCCGTCCAATTCGTGACCAGAGCGACGCGCGCGACACCCGCCTCTCCGGCATCGTTGACGAGGAATCGCTTCCCGTCGGGAGAGACCGCGTAGGAATGGAGGCCGAACCGCGGCCCCCCGAACAGGTTCACCCGGAAGAGAGGTGTCACGTCTTTCACCTCGAAGCGAGATCCGCTGCCGTCCACCGCGGCCGCCGTCAAGTCGCCCTCGCCCGACACGAAGTAGAGCTGGCGGCCATCCGGACTCCACCGGGGTTGGGTTGCGCCTTCACCGGACACCTGCCAGCGCGCTCCGCCTCCCGGGAACGGTGTGACATAGACCTCGTTCCGGCCGGTCTGCAGCGAGCTGTACGCAACCCATCGGCCGTCCGGCGAGACCTGCGCGGCCCTCTCGGGAAACGGCGACTGCACGAGAGGGAACGCCCTGGCCGGCTCAGCGAGCGGGATGGCCCACACGTCGGTCACGCCGATGATTCCCCGGTCGACGAGAACATAGCGCCCGTCGCGGGACCAATCGGTCGGCTCGATTCGGTCTTCGGATCGATAGAGGACTCTTCGATCGCCGGCTCCATCGGACGCCATCACGGTCAGGACGAACTCGAGTGGCCCGCTCGAGCGTTGCTGCGAGCAGAAGAGGATCTCCGAGCCGTCCGGCGACCACAGCGGCGAAACAGTGACCTGCGCCGACGTCGTCAGACGCGTTCGGATTCCGCGGTCGAGCTCGTAGACCCAGATGTCGTTGTTCGGGTCGCCGAGAATCACCAGAGCCCGACGCCCGTCCGGGGAGAGCTGCGGCGAATACGATTCGCCCTTCTCGCCGACGGTCGAGAGTCGGCGGCCGGAGGAATCCCACCATGCCAACTGGCCACCGACTCCCGCCTGCGCAACCTGGTAGGCGAGGACGCCGTTCTCGGACGCCGTGAACGTTCCCCTCCATACGCCGGGGTCGAAGTTCACGTCGTCCGCGACGCGAACGGGCTTGTCGGCAACGGTCAGGCGACGAGCATCGAAAGGCAACGCCACGAGACTCGTGTCGCGAACCGAAAGCAACCAGCCGGATGCGTACTGCGCGCTTCCGTACGAAGACATCAGGCGACGCGGCGCACCCCCCTCCAGGGAAGCGACGTAAATCCCGGAGTCTTCCGACCGAGGATTGGCGTGGTTCGCGGCGAGATAGAGGACGTGCGCTCCGTCGGGCAGAAAGGATGGCCACCGGTGCGTCGAATGCTTTCCTTCCTCCAAACGAGTGAGGGGCACGGGCGCGCCGCCCGAAGCGGCGACCCGAAAGAGTCCGGAACGAAAGTCGGGCGTAAAGACGATCGCGCCGCGCGAACCCCACGTCCCGCCGCGTGCATTCGGGGCGCCGCAGATCGTCCGGATGGGTCCGCCGGAGGCTTCGACCACCTTGAGTTTTCCGTCCGAGAAAAACCCGATCGAGCGGTTCTCCGGAGACCAGAAGGGGAACGTGCCCCCCTCTGTGCCGGCCAGCGCGCGGACCGCGCCGGTCGCGAGCGAGCCCACCCAGAGTTTGCCACTCGCGCCGAAGGCGGTGCTCTTTCCGTCGGGGGAAAGGACGATCGGGGCCCCGTCGTCTCCCGTCAAACGGAAGGACGTCTTTTCGGGAGGGACGAGAAACGAATGAACTGCTCCACCCCGATCGCCGCGGCGGAGGCGGCGCGCTTCGTTTCCGAGAAAGAGCGTCGTCAGCAGAAGGAGACCGGCCGCGGCCCAGCCGATTGATGGGCGCCGGCGCGCCGTCGGGATCGCAGCCGTTCCCACCTGCGATCCCTCCGCGATCCACCGAAGCTCCTTGCCGACGTCCCCCGCGTTCTGCCAGCGCTCCTCCGGGTCTTTTGCCAGACAGGTTTTAATGATGCGATCGAGCGTCGGGGGCGCCGTCGGCTGAATCGTCGAGACAGGCGGGGGATCCGTGTGGAGGATCGCGCCGATGAGCGACGCCTGCGACGCGCCGGCGAAAGCCTTCTTCCCCGTCGCCATCTCGTACAGCACTGCGCCCAGCGCGAAGATGTCCGTGCGCGCGTCGGCCTCCTTGCCTTCGAGCTGCTCGGGAGCCATGTATTGGAACGTCCCGAGGATCGTTCCTTCCTGGGTGAGCGCGTGCTGGGTCGGGAGCGCGGTCAGGCTCGACTGGTGCGTCGTCGGCGCAATCACCTTCGCAAGCCCGAAGTCGAGAAGCTTCACCCCGGACTTGGTGATCATCACGTTGCCCGGCTTCAGGTCCCGGTGCACGATCCCCTGTCGGTGCGCCTTGTCCAGGGCGTCGGCGATCTGGACGCCGAATCGAAGGGTCTGCTCGAGCGGGAGCGGCCCTTTCGCCAGACGTTCCACCAGCGTCTCGCCCTCCAGGTACTCCATGACGAGGTACTCGGTATCCCCCTCGCGTCCGACGTCGTGGAGCGCGCAGATGTGCGGATGGGAGAGAGACGAGATCGTCCTGGCCTCCCGCTCGAAACGCTGGCGCACTTCGGGCGAAGAAGAGAGGTGCGACGCCAGGACCTTGATCGCCACCGTGCGATCGAGCCGCGTGTCTTTCGCCAGGTAGACCTCACCCATCCCGCCCGCGCCGAGCGGGGCGACAATCTCGTAGGGGCCGAGCCGGGTGCCGGCGGCGAGAGTCACCGTGCGCTCCGGTCCGGTGGCGCGATCCCCAGGACACCGTCGGCTTCCATCACCGTGAAGAGCCGCTCGTCGCGCGCACGGTAGACCTCTCCCATCCCGCCGGCGCCGAGAGGCGAGATGATCTCGTAGGGGCCGAGGCGCTCGCCGGTTTCGAGGCTCATGGCGGAGATTCCGCCGGCGCCGCGGCGAGTGCGACAACCCGTCCGACAGTGCGGGCCGAGGCGGTTCCCGCGGGTCGGTTGAAAGTCATTGCGAGCTGATACCGATTCTATCGG
>JBKJVY010000252.1:0-3850 GCA_046717185.1 Thermoanaerobaculia bacterium | reverse complement strand
CGGAGACACCGCCGTTCCTTCCGGAAGATCGCACGAACGCGACCGAGGAGCTCCGCCTTCAGTATCGATACCTCGACCTCCGGCGCCCCGCGATGCTCCGGAACTTCGAGCTGCGCGACGAGATCGCCTTCCGCGTCCGCCGGACGCTCCATGAACGGAGCTTCCTCGAAGTCGAGACCCCGATGCTCACGAAATCCACCCCCGAGGGGGCGCGCGACTACCTCGTGCCGTCTCGCGTTCACCCGGGGAGCTTCTACGCGCTGCCGCAGTCGCCGCAGCTCTTCAAGCAGATCCTCATGGTCTCCGGCTTCGAGCGCTACTTCCAGATCGCGCGGTGCTTCCGGGACGAAGACCTGCGCGCCGACCGCCAGCCGGAGTTCACGCAGATCGACATCGAGATGTCTTTCGTGTCGGAGGAGGAAGTCTTCGCGGTCGTCGAAGCGGTCCTCATCGAGGCGTTCGGCGTCGCGGGAATCGAGGCTTCGTCGCCCTTCCCGCGTCTCACGTACACGGAGGCGATGGAACGCTACGGCACCGACCGGCCGGATCTCCGTTACGGGCTCCCTCTGGTGGACGTGTCCGGAGCCGCGGAGGGCTCGGGGTTCCCGCCGTTCGAAAAGGCGCTCACAGGCGGCGGGGTCGTGCGGGGCCTCCGCGTTCCCGGCGGCGCCCTGCTCTCTCGCAAGAAGCTCGACGAGTGGACGGAGCTCGCGCGCACCCACGGCGCCTCGGGGCTCGTGTGGGCGAAGCGGACGGTCGGCGAAACGTCCTCGCCCGCAAAGAAGGTGCTCGGAGAGGCCGGTCTCGAGCGAATTCTCTCGGCCGCCGGGGTCTCCGACGGCGACCTCCTCCTCGCGCTGGCCGACCGCGCGGCGGCCGCGTCCGCTGCTCTCGCCGCCCTGCGCGCCGCGGCGGCCCGGGAAACGGGAGCCGTCGATGGGTCGAAGCACGCGTTCTGCTGGGTGACGGATTTCCCGCTCTTCGGCCGGGACGAGAAGACCGGAACGTGGTTCCCGATGAATCACCCATTCACGTCTCCGCGCGACGAGGACCTCCCGCTCCTCGAGTCGGAGCCAGGGCGGGTCCGCGCCCGCGCTTACGACGTCGTGATGGACGGGGAGGAGCTCGGCAGCGGGTCGATCCGCATCCACCGCGCCGACGTCCAGGAGCGGGTCTTCCGCGCCCTCGGAATCTCCGAGGCCGAGGGGCGCGAGCGCTTCGGGTTCCTTCTCGACGCGCTGCGCTACGGCGCGCCCCCTCACGGTGGGATCGCACTCGGCCTGGACCGGATCTGCATGATTGCTGCCGGAGCCGCGTCCCTTCGCGACGTGATCGCCTTTCCGAAGACGACCTCCGGGACGTGCCTGATGACCGGCTCGCCCTCGATGGTCACCGACTCTCAACTCCGCGAGCTCGCGATCGCGCCCGTCCGCCCGCCGGAAGCGTGACGCCCGAGCGGATCCCGATCCGCGTCGGCGCGGCCGAGAGCGTCGTCTGGGTCGGTTCCGGACTGCTCGACGACGCGTCGGCGCGGCTCGTGTCGCCCTCCGGGAGGTACCTGCTCGTATCCTCGGCGGGCTCGCGGGCGACGGCCGACCGCATCCGCGACGCGCTCTCGGGGCGGCTTCTCGCCGACGTCGAGATCGACGACGCTGAAACCGCCAAGACCCTCGACGCCGTCGTTGCGATCGCCGACCGCGCGCTCGAAGAGGGAGTCCGTCGGGACGACGCCGTCGTCGCCGTCGGGGGGGGCGTGGTCACCGACGTCGCGGGCTTCGCCGCTGCCGTCGTGCTTCGTGGAATCGCCTGGAACGCCATTCCGACGACGGTGGCGGGTATGGCGGACGCCGCGATCGGCGGTAAGACGGGCGTGGATCACCGCCTCGGCAAGAATCTGCTCGGCGCTTTCCACCTCCCGCGCACCGTTCTCGTCGACCCGGCCGCGGCCGGTACGCTCTCTGACCGGGACTACCGAAGCGGGCTCGTCGAGGCATTCAAGGCGGCCTGGATTCGCAATCCGGAGCTCTCCGCCCGCGCGGCAGCGCGGATCGACGCGATCCTCGCGCGCGACGGAGAAGCCCTGCTGGATCTCATCGCCGGCGCCGTCCGCGTCAAGGCCGACGTCGTGTCTTCCGACCCCACGGAGCTCGGGCCGCGGCGGCTACTGAACTTCGGTCACACGCTCGGACACGCCCTCGAGGCGGCGGAGGGCTATCGGGGTTTGAAGCACGGCGAGGCCGTCGCATGGGGCATCGCGGCCGCGGTCGAGATCTCGCGCCGCCGCGCCGGACTGTCCGAAGGCGATGCCGCCGCCGTCCTTGCGCTCCTCGGTCGGCTCGGGCCCTTCCCGCGGCCGAACGTCTCCGCTTCGGCGCTTGGGCCGTTCCTCGCCCGTGACAAGAAGGCGACGGCCAGCGGGGTCGCCGGCGTGCTCCTCGAAGCCGTCGGGCGGGCGCGCGTCGAGGAGGCGATCCCCGAGGAGGAGTGGCTTCGCGCGGCGGAGGCGGCGGCGATCCCCGGTCAGTGAACCTGAAAGCGGATCGTCACGTGCAGGAGCACGCGGACGGTGCGCCCGTTCAGGGTCGCGGGACTGTACCTCCATCGCCGTACCGCGTCTTCGGCGCTCGCATCGAGAAGGGCTCCCGCCGACTTGACGACGTGGACCTCTTCGATCTCCCCCTGCGCCGTGATGATCGCCTCGAGGATGACGACACCTTCGAGGCGCGCCTTCCGGGCGGCTTCGGGATAGAAGGGCTCGACGCGCCGGACGAGGACCGGCGCGCGCACGTCGCCGCCAGGAACGAGGATCCCACGATCGGAGTCGTCCCGCGCGCCCCCTTTCGTTCCGAACCCGCCATCTCCGTCACCATTGCCTGCGCCGGGGCCCTCGGCGCCGGGGAGCGCGCCGCCCGGATAGTCGCCGGGCACTTCGATCTCGCCCGACGGATCCGGCAGGGCCGCCGCGACGGGGATTCGATCGGGGATCGCCGCGGGCGCAGCCACCGCGCTGCGGGGACCGCCCACGGCGGACGTCGCCGGACGAGAGGCGCCCCGAGCGGGAAGGGCGGGTTTGACTGAGACCGGCACGATCCAGGTGATCGGAACTGCCGGCTCGGGGGGGTCCTCGACGTTCCAGAGCGAAGCGCCGAGAACCGCGAGGAGGCCGGCGCCGTGCACCGCCAGCGCTGCGGGAAAGAACCGGGACTTGCGCCAACCTCGATGGTCCGCCTTTTCCGGGGAAAGGGTCTGTTCGAACATTGCGCTCCTCCCTACCTTGTTTGAAACCGCAGCCGACGGGAAAGTTCCGAGGTCTCCGCCCGGGCGCGGCCGGGCGGGAGGCGGGACCGCGGTCGCCAGCGGGAGGGAATACGACATAGGTCGGATCCGGGCGGCTATAATGTTGTCCAACCTTGAGTAAAAAGACCGGCCGGCGGCGGGTTCGACTCTTCGTGCTCCTTTCCGGAGCACTCGTACTCGCTTCGCTCGTTCCTCTCCTCGTCTCCGATCTTGCCCTGATCCGGCGCAATCGGCGCGCCCTCGAGGTGCTCGAGGAGAAGTACCTGACGCGGTCCTCGTCTGCCCTTGCCGACCGCATCGCGGCCTACCACGCCTCCGCCCGCGAAGAGGTCGCCAACGCCGCCAACTCCGTCCGCCTGGCGCGGGAGCTGACCGGGGAGAACCCGTTCACGTCCGCCAACGGCCCGGAGATCCTTCGCGCCGCGCTGAAGGGGGAGACACCCCTGCTCGCCCTGCGCGGAGTCAACCGCAAGGGCATCGGCAGCTTCGCCGGGCCCCCGGTCTTGCCTTCCACAGTCGAGTTCGAGCTGCGCCGCGCTTTCGAATCGGCGCG
>JBKJVY010000251.1:0-6392 GCA_046717185.1 Thermoanaerobaculia bacterium | reverse complement strand
GTCGCCTACGAAAACCTCTCGATCCGGCGGTAGCCCGGACGGCGCAGGAGCACCCGGCCGCCATGATCAACACGAAGCTCGCCGATCGATACGAGGTCGTGGCGGAGCTCGGCCGCGGCGGCATGGGCGTCGTCTACCGCGCGCGGGATCCGATCCTGAATCGGGACGTCGCGGTCAAACTCATCGGGTTTTCGGAGCTGACGACGGACATCGAGGAGCGTTTCCAGCGCGAGGCCCAGGTCGTCGCACAGATGGATCACCCCGGCATCGTCCCGATCCACGACCTCGGACGCCACGAGGGCTCTCTCTTCTTCGTCATGCCTTTCGTCGAGGGCACGAACCTCCGCCGCCTTCTCTGGGACGGCTCGCTCCGCCTCGGAGAGGTCCTCGACGTCGCGATCCAGGTCGCCGACGCGCTCGAATACAGCCACTCGCGCGGCGTCGTCCACCGCGACATCAAGCCCGAGAACATCATGGTCGTGCGCGAGGAGGGAGGGAGCGTGCGGGTCCGGGTCATGGACTTCGGCCTCGCCCACGCCTCGACCGAGAACCGCCTGACCAAGACCGGCACGTTGATCGGGACCGTGAGCTATCTCTCCCCCGAGCAGGTCACGTCCCACGCCTTCGATGGGCGTTCGGACACTTACTCGCTTGGCGTCGTGCTCTACGAGTGCCTGACGAGCGAGCCTCCTTTCTCGGGAGAGATGCAGTCCATCCTCTACCGGATCGTTCACGAGGTGCCGCAGCCGCCGCGATCCCTCGGGGCGGAGATCCGCGAGGAGCTCGAGACGATCGTCCTTCAGTGTCTCGAGAAGGACCCGGCGCGCCGTCCCCAGAAGGCCGCGCAGCTCGCGGAGTCGCTCCGGCACATCCGCGCGAGCCTTCGCAGCGACGAGTTCGGGATGTCGGTGGTCCTGACGGCCAGCCGGAGTCTCCAGCGGCCGGCACCCTCCGCCTTTATCGGCCGTGAAAAGGAGTTCATCGAGCTGCAGCACCGGCTGAACGCTGCCGTCGCCGGCTCCTGCCAGCTCGCCGTCGTCGCGGGCGAGCCGGGAATCGGGAAGACGAGGCTTCTGGAGGAGCTGAAGAAGCTCGCCACGATGCGCAAGATCCGCGTTCTCTACGGCCGGTTCATCGAGCAGGACCGGGCCTTCTCCTACCAGGGTTTCTGCGAGCTCATCCAGGACTATTTCCAATCGAAAGACCCTGGAAGCTCGGGCGGCGAGCGGCCCGACTTCTCCGATCTCGCGCCGGAGTTGCTCTCCCTCTTCCCGCTGCTGACCGAGATCGGCGAGCTGCGCGCTGCGTCGAGCGGCGATTCCCGGGCCGCCTCGACCGGGGAGCGGAAAGCCGAGGACCGCGTCCAGATCTTCGAGCTGCTCGCGAAGACGCTGGCGCGCATCGCGGCCGGAAAGCCACTGGTGCTGATCCTGGAGCACCTTCACGCGGCCGAGGTCTCGATCGAGGCGCTCCAGTACATCGTGCGGCGGCTCGGTCCGACTCCGACGTTCTTCGTCGGAAGCTACCGGCAGACGGAGACCGACAAGCGGCACCCGCTCGTCCGAATGCTCGAGTCCTTCGCCGACGATCCGCGGTTCGTGTCGATCACGCTGGGTTCCTTTTCTCCCTCCGAGCACCGCGCGCTCGTCGAATCTGTGGTGGGCGCCTCGAAGCTCTCCGAGGAGGTGTGCCGGAGGCTCCACGATGCGACGGAAGGAAACCCGTTCTTCACCAAGGAGCTGCTCCACTCCCTCATCGACTCGGGAGGCATCGCGAAAGACGACACGGGCGCCTGGAGTTTTTCGAAGAGGACCGGGATCTCCTCGGACGCGCTCCCGGCGACGATCCAGCAGGCGGTCGAGAAGCGCGTCGAGCGCCTTCCCGCGGAGCTGCGCGACCTTCTTTCGACGGCGTCGGTCCTCGGCAGGAGCTTCGAGTTCCGGGATTTGGAGACCGTCTCCGACGGCGTGCAGAACCTCGACGAGTCCGTGGACCGGCTGCTGGCCGAAGGGATTCTCGAGGAGGAGCGGGAGTCCCGTGGCGACCGGCTCGCCTTCTCGAGCGGGATCGTGTGCGACGTCCTCTATGGAGCACTGTCCCGGCGCAAACGGCGCTCGCTGCACCGGAAGTACGCGGAGCTCCTCGAAAGACGCTACGCGGGTCGGCTGGACCGGATCTACCCCGAGCTCGTCCATCACTTCTCCCAGGGCGACGTCCCCGAGAAGACGGTCGAATACGGACTGAAGCTCGCGCGGAAGTCGCTCGAGACCTTCAGCCCGGACGACACCGTCCGCGCGGCGAAGACCGCGCTCGAGTTCCTCGAGGACGAAGAGTGGACGGGCGAGCGGGCGCTCGAGGGGGAAACGCGGCTCCTGCTGGCCGAGGCGAACCGGATGGCAGGTAACCCGGACGCCGCGCTGCGCGAGGCGGAGGAAGCCGTCGCGGTGCTCGAGCGGGAAGGACAGTCGGAGAAGGCGCTGACCGCGATCGTCTTCGCCACGGAGACTGCCTGGCAGTGGCGTCGGACCGAGGAGACGCGGCAGTGGGCGGAGCGAGGAATCGAGGTCGCGCGTGCTGTCCTCAAGTCCCCCATGGAGCGCGGAGTCGCCGAGAGCTACGACAAGCTTGCTGAGCTGTTGGCGTCTGAGGTCGGGAAGACCGAGTCGTTGAAGAAGCTCCTCTCGCTCGCGGCGGCAGTCGCCAACATGCGGGGGGAGTACGCCAAGGCCGGAGCGTACGTGACCGAGATCGATCGGCTGAAGCCCGGCGAGAAGGCTCCGGAAGAGGAGGTCCCGCAGGGAGGAACGCTCGTTGTTGCGATGGCGAATCCAATCGCCGACGTCGAGCCGAGCACCTATCAGACGACCGAGGAGAGCGAGGTCGTGGCGAACGTCTTCGAGACGCTCGTGACGACGGATTCGGAGGGGAGCCCGGTCCCTTCGCTCTGCGAGGAGTGGTCACTGAGGGATGCCGGAAAAGCCGTGCGGCTGCGCCTCCGCCCGGGCGTCGTGTTCTCCGACGGGACGCCTCTGACCGCGCCGGCGGTCAAGCGATCGCTCGAGCGTTCCATCCGGCTCTCCCGGGATTCGACACCCGCCGCTTTTGAGCCCATCTCCGGCGTCTCGGACTACCTCGAGGGCAAGGCTCCGGAAGTCTCCGGCATCACGACCCCTTCCGAAGAGGAAATCGAGATCCGCCTCGTCGAGGCGCTCCCCATTTACCCGGCCCTTCTGACCGACGGAAGGACTTCGATCGCAGTCGAAGCGGCAGCGGAAGATGGAAAGCCGACGAAAGTCCTGGGGACCGGACCGTTCCAGATGGCGCTTCACGCGCCCGATCGGGCCGTTCTCGAGCGCAACGAGCGTCACAGAAAGAGCCCCGCCCGGCTGGATCGGCTGGAGTTTCGCGCCTCCCTTTCCGCCTCCGCGATCGCGGAGGGACTGCGGTCAGGACAGGTGGATCTCGCGCGGGATCTGCTCCCCCAGGATCGGGAAGCGATTCTCCGGGACCCGCGTTTCCGCTCCGGACTCGTCGAGCAGCCGAAGAAGAACACCTACTTCGCGCTCTTCAACTCCGCGAGCCCCGCGGGGTCGAGCGCCGCGCTCCGGCACGCGCTCGCGAACTCGGTCCGGGCTCGGGACTTCGTGTGGGGAGCTCTCGGACGTTTCGCGCTCCCAGCGACCGGACTCCTCCCGCCGGGGATCCTCGGCCACGACCCGGGACGGCGGCAGCCGCACTTCCCGCACGACAAAGCGATGGAGATGGTTCGATCCGCCGGGTTGGAGCTCCCGATTCGCCTCCGGGCGTCCGTCCATCCGCTCTTTGGTGACCAGTACGGCGCTCTCACCTCGGCTTTGTTCGGGAGCTGGGCCGAGCTCGGCGTCGAGGTCTCTTTCGCGACCCGGACGATGCCCGAGTACCTCGAGTCGTGGAACGAGACCGCCGGGATCGACCTCCTGGTCGGGCGCTGGATCGCCGACTACGAAGACCCGGACAATTTCTCCTTCACCCTGTTCCATTCGGGAAGCGGTCTGCTGCGCGCATACTTCTCCTCCGCCGAGACCGATCGGATCCTGGAGGAGGCGCGCCACGAGAGCGATCCGGATGCGCGGGAGAGTCTCTACCGGAGATTCGAGGACTTGCTGCTCGCTTCCGGAGTTCTCGTCCCGCTCTTCCACGACGTGGACTATCGGATCGCGAGCCCGTCCGTCCGCGGGCTCCAGCTCCGCGGTACGGCTCCCTGGGTCAACTACCCGGAGGTCGGCAAGACGCAGGCGCCGGCCATGGGACCGGCCGCCGGGCGCGGCGTTGGCGGAGGAATCATCCACGTTCCCATCGCGGGCGTCGTTCGATCTCTCGATCCCTCCATCGACAGCACGGCCGAGAAAGGCGAGACGCTTCCGAACGTCTTCGAGACGCTGACGCGGCAGACGGAAGGCGCCGTCGTGATTCCGTGGCTCGTGTCGGAAGTGACGGCGGAGAACGAAGGCCTGCGCTACCGGTTCCGCCTGCGGCCGGGGATCCGATTTCACGACGGGCGCCCGCTGACCGCGCGCGACGTGCGCTACTCCTTCGAACGGCTCCTCCAGAACGAGGAGAGCGACACCCGCTGGCCGCTGTCGCCCATCCGCGGCGCCAAACGGCTCCTCGATCGCGAGGCGACGGACCTCGAGGGTTTTCACATCGTCTCGCCCACGGATTTCTTCATCGACCTCGTGAAGCCGGTTCCCTTCTTTCCCGCCTTGATGTCGGAGCCGGCGGCGGCCATCGTTCCGGAGGGGACGACGAGAGTCCGAGGAACCTGGCGCGACCAATGCGTCGGGACCGGTCCTTTTCGCGTCGTCGATTTCGATCCCGACCGGCGACTCCAGCTCGAGAGAAACCCCCTCTACTGGCGGGAGGGATACCCGAAGAGCGACGGGCTCGTGTTTCGGTTCGGGATGTCGCCCGAAGAGATCCGAAGCGAGTTTCTCGCGGGGCGGCTTTCGATGGCCTCGGACCTTCTCCCGGCCGACGTGGAGACGCTCCGGCGCGACCCGCGCCACGGCCCGGGGTATCGGGAGTCTCCCCGGCTTTCCACCCATATGATCGGCTTGAACGCACGCCGGCCGATCCTCGCCGACGTGCGGCTCCGCCGAAGCCTCGCGCAGGCCGTGGACGTCGCCGGAATGGTCCGTCGGACCCTCGGAAGGCTCGCGATCCCGGCGAATGGCCTGATTCCTCCGGGACTCCTGGGACACTCGGCGGGCCCGGGCCGAGAAACACGAAGTCCTCGCTCTTTCACCCCGGCGGAGTCGGTGAGTTATACGGTCTCGAGGGAAACCCGGGAGCTTGCCGCGGCAGTTCACCCGTCCTACTTCGGAGAGTACGCGGCTCTCCTGAAGGAGCTCACGGAGGCATTCCGGGAGATGGGATTCGTCATCCACCCCCTCAACACGACGATGGCCGAGTTCCTGGATCTCATAAAGAGAGGAGATGTCGACGTCGGCATCGGCCGGTGGGTTGCGGACTATCCCGACGCGGATACGTTCGCCAACGGGGTCCTGCAGTCGCAGGAGGGTTTCTGGGGCCGGATCGTCGGCAGCCGAGAGATCGACGAGCTCGTCGAAAGAGGGCGGTCGGAAGTGAATCCCGACGTCCGCCACTCGATCTACCGGCAGCTGGAGGATCTGATCGCCCGCGACGCGCTTCTGATCCCGCTCTTCCACGAGCAGGTCTACCACTTCGTGCGTCCCGAGGTCGAAGGCCACTCGATCGGCTTCGCGCTGCCGACCGTCGCATACGAGAACCTCTCGATCCGGCGTTAGACCGTCGGGAGAAGTGTCAGCCGCCGGCGGAGCGCCACGCCAGGACTTCGAGACAGACCGAGCGTTCGTTCGCGCCGGCGACGGGAGGGAGCGGGGTGAAGCGGATCTCGCAGGCGGACTCGGCCGAGGAAGCCGCGACCGGGATCCTCGTCCACTGAAGGTCGGGACCGTTCACCTGCCCTCTTTCGGCGGCGCAGCTCGCCGTCATTTCGACGGCGCCGCCCCACGCGCCGGACGCGAGCTTCGGGACGCTGGAGCCGAGGACGACGGTCCCGGCCGAGGCCACGCCGCGAACCGCGATCGTAGATTCTCCCCGGGCGCATCGCCGGGTGATCACCTGCTTCGAGCCGCCGGGCTCGGCGGGCAACCATCCGCCGGCGAAGTCGTACGTCGGCGTCCCGACTTCCGGGGCCGAAACGACAACAGTAGCGACGCGGTACTCGCGGTGGCCGATTTCATCGTCTCCCGAGTCGAGTGTCCACCGCTCACCCGACGCGTCGTCGTAGAGGCCTGCCGTGAGCTCGTACGCACCCGCCGGGAGGGGCTCGGCGAGCGCGGACTGGTAGAGCTCGATCTCGTAGCTCT
>JBKJVY010000250.1:0-9462 GCA_046717185.1 Thermoanaerobaculia bacterium | reverse complement strand
GATCGATCCGCCCACGGTGTCGTTCAGGAAGGACTTCATCTGACTGACCCGAAAAGCCCAAGCGGGCTCTCCGAAGACGAGGCTTCCGCTCGCCTCCGGCAGGAGGGCTACAACGAGATTGCCTCGGCCAGCGGGCGCGGCATCTTCGCGATCGCCGGGGAGACCGTGCGCGAGCCGATGATCCTCCTGCTGCTCGCCGCGGGGACGGTTTACCTCTTCCTCGGAGACCTCAGCGAGGCGATCGTCCTCCTCTTCTCCGTTCTCGTCGTCATCGGGATCTCCCTCTACCAGAACCGCCGGACGGAGCGCGCGCTCGCAGCCCTGCGGGACCTCGCCAGCCCGCGCGCGCTCGTCGTCCGCGGCGGCCGCCGACTGCGGATCGCCGGCCGGGAAGTTGTTTGCGGGGACATCCTGATGCTCTCGGAGGGCGACCGGGTGCCCGCGGACGCGACTCTCCTCGAAGTCGCCAACCTCACCGCGGACGAATCGCTCCTGACGGGTGAGTCCGTGCCCGTCCGCAAAGCGGCGTCGAACGCCACCGCCGCTCCGGCCAGGCCGGGAGGAGACGACCAGCCATTCGTGTATTCGGGGAGCCTCGTGGTTTCCGGGTCCGGGATTGCTCGCGCGGGGGCCACCGGCGGGCGCACCGAGCTCGGCAAGATCGGCCGGTCGCTTCAGACGATCGTTGCCGAGAAGACGCGCCTTCAGAAAGAGACCGATCGGATCGTGCGCCGGGTAGCTCTCGTCTCGATCTCTCTCTGCCTGCTCGTGGTGATCCTGTACGGCCTTACCCGGGAAAACTGGCTCGACGGTTTCCTCGCCGGGCTCGCGTTGGCGATGGCGGTGCTGCCGGAAGAGTTTCCGGTAGTCCTGACCATCTTTCTCGCGCTCGGAGCGTGGCGGATCTCCCACCGGCGAGTCCTCACCCGCCGTCTTCCCGCGATCGAAAGCCTCGGCGCCGCGACGGTGCTCTGCGTGGACAAGACGGGCACGCTCACGCAGAACCGCATGTCAGTTCAGAAGCTCTCCGCGGTGGACGCCGTCCACGAGGTCTCCGGTGGAGAGCGGGAGTCGCTCCCCGAGCAATTCCACGAGCTTCTCGAGCTCGGCATCCTCGCGAGCCGGCCGGAGGCCTTCGACCCGATGGAGCGGGCGATTCGGGATCTGGGCCAGCGGATGCTGCCGGCTACCGGCCGACTTCACGACGGGTGGGAGCTCGTTCGCGAGTACCCGCTCTCGCCGCAGCTTCTCGCAATGTCGCGCGTCTTCCGCGCTCCGGGCCGCGAGACATGCGTCGTCGCGGCCAAGGGAGCGCCCGAGGCGATCGCTGCGCTCTGCCGGATGGATGTGTCGGAATCCTCCCGAGTCGCCGAAAGAGTCCGGCTTCTGGCGGAAGAGGGCCTGCGGGTGCTGGGCGTGGCCCGTGCGACGTGCGAGCCCTCGAGGCTCCCCGCCGATCAGCGAGAGTTCGGTTTCGAGTTCAGGGGGCTGATCGCGCTCGCCGACCCTGTGCGCCCGGCGGTGGCCGATGCGATACGGGAATGCCACGCCGCCGGAATTCGCGTCGTCATGATCACCGGCGATTACCCGGTCACGGCCGCGAACATCGCCCGCCAGATCGGTCTGGAGGGCTCGGGCGAGGTCTCCGTCATGACGGGCCCGGAGCTGGAGAAGCTGGACGAAGCGACTCTCCGCCGCCGGGTCGGCTCCGTGAACGTCTTCGCGCGAATGGTCCCGGATCAGAAGCTCCGCCTGGTCCGCGCGTTGAAGGCGAACGGCGAGGTCGTCGCCATGACCGGGGACGGCGTCAACGACGCGCCGGCGTTGAAGGCCGCGGACATGGGGATCGCGATGGGCGAGCGTGGGACCGATGTCGCCCGGGAGGCCGCCGATCTCGTGCTCCTGGACGACGACTTCTCCTCGATCGTCGAGGCAGTCAAGATGGGGCGACGGATCTTCGACAACCTGCAAAAGGCCGTCGCTTACATCCTCGCGATCCACGTCCCGATCGCCGGGATGTCCCTTCTCCCGGTTCTCGTCGGCTGGCCGCTCGTTCTACTCCCGGTTCACATCGTCTTCCTGGAGCTGATCATCGACCCCGCCTGCTCGCTCGTCTTCGAGGCCGAGGAAGAGGAAGCCGACGTCATGCGGCGTCCGCCGCGCGATCCCAAGGAACCTCTTTTCTCGCGGCGAGCGGTAGGAATCGCGCTTCTTCAGGGAGTCGGCGTCCTCGCGATCGTTTTCGCCGTCTTCGCGATCGCCCTCTCGCGCGGCCAGGGAGCGGAAGACGCTCGGGCGCTGGCTTTCACGACGCTGATCGTGGCAAACCTCGCTTTGATCCTGACCAACCGCTCGTGGTCCCGCACGATCGTCCAGTCTCTCCGGATGCGAAACACCGCGCTCGCCTGGGTGCTGGGAGGGGCAGCGGCGTTCCTCGCGCTCGTCCTGTCGGTGCCGTTCCTGCGGGATCTCTTTCGCTTCTCGAAGCTCCACGCCGACGATGTCGTGATGTCCGTTACGGCGGGACTCGTCAGCATCCTGTGGTTCGAGGCCTTCAAGTTGTTCCAGCGAAGGAAGTCCCTGGGCTTCGTTGGTGTTCGGCGGCCGCGATAGGTCCTTCATCTCCTGGCTGATGCATTCGCATCATCGTCCCGCCGCGAGCCGGCGGCCAGAATTCGCTCAGAGCCGAAGGGAGGACCGATGTCCAAGCAAACCGTCTCGAAGATCGCACTGAGACCGCCGACCCGGCGGCGGCAGGGGCCGACCGTCCGCGACCTCATGACCCCCAACCCCTACACGCTCGCCCCGCGTGACACGCTGGCGGCGCTGTACGACTTGATGGACGCGCATCGCGTGAGACACGTGCCGATCGTCGACGCCGATGGCGAGCTGGTGGGGCTTCTCACGCACACCGACCTCGCGATGGCGGCGCTCGGCTCGTTGTCCGATCTGCCTCTCAGCCAGGAGCGTGATCTTCTCCAGCGTCGCAGGATTCGCGAAGTTATGGTCACCGAGGTCGAGACGATCGACCCAGACGCGTCGCTCGTCGGCGCCGCACAGACACTTTTCGAGAACAAGATCGGGTGCCTTCCGGTGGTCGAGGGAAGCCGTCTCGTCGGGATCCTGACCGAGTCGGACTTCGTCCGGCGGTTCGTCGAAAAATCAGCGAAGATGGCGAGCTGACGCGCTCCGCCGGGCTGCTCCATGTTTCCGCGCGCCGCCGGTTGCGCGCTTGCCAATCGTTCAGGTCATCGGAGCCGTCGTGCCACGACCATCTGAATCGTCCAGCCACCCCAGGCAGCCGGTCTCTGTTTTGGAACAGACCGGACCCTGATGCAAACGAATCTACGCGACCGAGCCCTTCCGGGGGAATGATTCCTTCCGGGCGAGCCGGCGCGCAGCCGCCGGCAGGACGCGGAGCCATGGCACACGAGAGGAGAAAGATGAAAGGCCACACGGGAATCAGAAGCCTCGGACGACGTCTCGCCGTGATCGTCCTTGCCGTCGCGGCGATCTTGCCGGCCGCCGTTTCGGTCGGCGCGACGTGCACCGACATCGACAAGTTCTACTGGATCGACGACCGGATCGCGACGGGCGGCCAGCCGAAGCCGGGCGAGCTCGACGCCCTGAAGAAAGCGGGCTTCCGCACGATCATCAATCTGCGCGAGCCGACGGAATACGACGCCGAGTCCGAAGCGGCGGAGGCGCGGCGGCTGCGCCTCGGTTACATTTCGATCCCGGTCCGGACAGCCGAACCGAAAGACGAACAGGTCGATGCCTTCCTGGCGGCGCTCGCGGATCGAAAGCTCTTTCCCGCATTCGTCCATTGCGGTTCCGGAAACCGGGTCGGAGCGTTCTGGATGATCGCGCGCGTGCTCGTCGACGGCTGGGAGATCGAGGACGCGGAGCGTGAGGCGGTGATCGTGGGCATGAAGAGCGCGAACCTCCGCGAGTTCGCCCGCGAGTACATCTGCCGGCACCAGAAGGCGGAGCCGCGTTCGGTCCCCTGCGCGAATCGGAGCGTTGGGACCGACTGAAACCGGGATCGGAGTGACCTATTCCGGGAGCCGGCTCGAACGCGTCTTCTTCCGGCGGACTTCCCACCAGCCCGTCGATCGACCGACACCCGCCCGTCCCGAAATGGCGGCGAAGGTTCCGACTATTCGGTCGCCCCGGACCTCCCCCACGAAGCTCGTCTGCACCTCACAGTCACAATCCGGGTCCCAATAGGGATCTAGCGATCCCGAGATCTGTCCCTCCTTCGCGCGGACGAATCGGATCGTCAGTACCTGAGGGCCGCGACGGAGCGCGGCCGCCTCCGCCCACCTGGCCGACGGTCGATAGGGCTCGGAACCGCCGGCCGGGATCATGAAGACGTCGCCGTGAGCATGGTCCTCTCCCTCCACAAGAAAGAACACGATCGACCCGGAACGCTTCGTCGAGGGGCTTCCGTATTCGCAATGCCGCTCTCCGACGAGCGCGCTGCGCTGCTCCCGAGCGGCGACGACCGGAATGGCGGCGCGCTCGGTTCCACAGGCCGTCGCCAGGAGCCCCAGAGCCAGAACTGCGATGGAAATCTTCATCCGAGCTCCTTTTCGCCGGGATCACCGCCTGCGCTCGTCGCGAGGCTGCGAGGCGTTTCAGTCTTCCCGGAAGGGGTTGACCCGCACTGTCCTGGTTCCCCGCTCCTTCTGTGAAACGACCCGCAGCACTTCTGCGATTCGAGGACGCAGAGACTCTGCGATCTCCTGCTCGCCCTCCTCGACGCGCAGGATCACGTCTGTCAGCGACACGACACCGGCCAGACGACCTTCGGCATCGACCACGGGTAGGTGACGAATCTGCCGGCGTTTCATCGCCTCGAGAACCTGACGGATGCTGTCCTCGGGGCGACAGGTGAAGACCTCACGGCTCATCGCCTCGGAAACGAGGATGTCGCGCAGCGGACGGTGATCGGTCGTGCCGATCTCACAGATATCTCCATCCGTGATCGCCGCAATCGGCCGGTTCTGATCGTCGACGACCGGCAGAAACCCGCAGTCCCCTCGGTGCATGGCGGTCGCGGCGGAAACCAGTGTCCTGTCCGCCCGGCACGACTTGACGTCGCTCGTCATGATTTCCCGAACTCTCGGCTCCTTCTTTCCGTCCGGAATGGCGCCCGCGAAGCGCGGTTGCCTCCGAGGAGATCGGCAACCTCCCCCGATGGCCGGCCTGATTCGTTTACACCATGCGTCATAGTCGGCCCGCACCTACAGTCGGGGCGGGAGGAAGACATGAACACGATCATTCTCATTGTCGCCATCGCCTTCGTTCTCTCCTGGATCCCGGCGCTCGTCGCCTACTTCTTTGCGCGCCGTCGTGATTCGGGGGACCGCGTTATCACCTGCCCCGAGACGGGCACCACGGAGGTGGTGCGCGTCGACGCCGGGCACGCCTCCTGGACCGATCTGCGCGGCGAAAGGGAGCTGCGGCTCGAGGCGTGCACGCGCTGGCCGGAGAAGAAGGACTGCGGACAGGACTGCCTGACGCAGATCGAGTGCGCTCCGGATGGATGTCTCGGACGGGAGCGGCTCGAGGCCTGGTATCGAGGCTCGGAGTGCGCCCTGTGCGGCATGGAGATCGGTCCGATCCGCTGGTTCGAGCACCGTCCGGGCCTGCTGACGCCGGAGCACCGCGCCCTCTGGTGGGAAGAGATCCGGGCGAAGGACCTCCCGGCGGCGCTCGCGGTCGATCGGCCGATCTGTTCCGACTGCCTTCTCGCCGAGTCGTTCCGGGAGAAGTTCCCCGATCGCGTGCTCGACGATCCCTGGAACACGGTGGATCGAAAGAAGATCCGTGTCAACGGTCCGATGGCGTGAGGGGGTCGCGGGCGACCCACAGGTCTGGCACCGGGCCGAGGCAATCTCCCGTCTGCGCGTGTCGCTCGCTCTCCTGACGTTTTTGCTGTTCGCCGCCGGCGCCGGGGCCGGAGCACTTCTTTCGTGATGAAAACCGGTCAGTACGACACCCTCCGCGACCAGGGCGGCGACGGAGGTCGTCCGACGCGAATTCGAGAATCCACGACGCACACGCCTGTGCCGAGAACCTTCACGGGGTTGAGGTCGAGCTCCAGCACCTCGGGACAGAACTCGAGGAGCGCGGAGACTCTCAAAAGGACGTCGCGGAGGGCGGCTTCGTCCCCGGTTCTGGCGCCGCGATATCCCCTCAGCAATGCCGTGCCCTTCACTTCCTCCAGCATGTCGGCAACGTCAACATCCGTCAGAGGTGCGATCCGGAAGGAGACATCATTCAGCAGCTCGACGAGCGTTCCTCCGCTCCCGTAAAGCACGAGAGGACCGAAGGCAGCATCGTAGGTCGCCCCGGCGATGACCTCCACGCCATCGGAAACCATCTCCTGAACGAGCACGGCCGTCATCGACTCTCCGAGGCCTCGAGAGAGTTCGCGATAGGCCGAGCGCACCGCGGGCATGTCGGTCAGGCCCAGCTTGATTCCACCCACCTCCGTCTTGTGAAGAATCGTCGGTCCGACAGCCTTGAGGACCAGAGGAAACCCGATTTCCCTGGCCGACTCGCGAACGTCCCTCCAGGACGACGCCAGGCGCGATCGGGCCACAGGAATTTTTAGGACATTCAGGAGCTCTCGCGCTTCACCGGGGGCGAGCCATCCTCCGCCGCGGGCCATCGCTGTTGCGATCAGCGACCGCAGGTCCTGCCACCGGACGTCTTCGAACCGAGGAACGGTTCCCTCGGGCCGTCTCCGCCACTCTCCATAAGCCGTCACCCGCGCGAGCGCCGCCGCGGCCGACTCCGGGAACGGGTAACAGGGCAGAGGAGCGATCTCCGGCGGTGTGCCCTTCGCGCTCATAAAGGTTGCCAGGACCGGTTTTCGCGGCGCGTTTCGCGCGGTGGCCCCGATCTCGGAAGCGACCTTCTCCGGATCGGAGACGAGCGGCGGGATGTAGATGACGAGCAGGCTGTCGACTCCGGGGTCGGCGAGCAGCGTGCGCATGGCACGGCCGAAATCATCGGCGGAAGCCGAGGCCAGCAGGTCGACGGGATTCGCCACGCTCGCCGCCTCCGGAAGAAAGGAGCGGAGCGCACGCACGGTGGAGTCGCCCGGCGAGGCCAGCACCAGCCCCTGCGCCTCGCAGGCGTCTGCCGCGAGAATCGCGGGGCCGCCGGCATTCGTCAGGATAGCGACGCGGCGGCCGGAAGGGATCGGCTGGTTCGCGAGAAGCGAAGCCACGTCGAAGAGTTCCTCGAGCGTTCGGGTCCGAATGACGCCGGATTGGCGGAGGAGAGCCTCGACCACGGCGTCGCTCTCGGCCAGCGCTCCGGTGTGCGAAGAGGCGGCCTTCGAACCGGCGCGGGACCGCCCCGCCTTGACCGCGACGATCGGCTTCTTGCGAGAGACCCGGCGCGCGATCGGCCCGAAGTTGCGCGGGTTGCCGAAGCTTTCGAGGTAGAGAAGGATGACGTCGGTTCGCGGGTCTTCCTCCCAATACTGAAGGAGGTCGTTGCCCGAAACGTCCGGTTTGTTCCCCACGGAGACGAACGTCGAGATGCCGAGGTTCAAGCGGCTCGCGTAGTCGAGGATCGCCAGCCCCAGCGCTCCGCTTTGAGAGAGCATGGCCACTCGCCCCTCGGGCGGATACACGGGAGCGAAGGTGGCGTTCAACCGCATGTTCGGGTCCGTGTTGACGAGCCCCATGCAGTTGGGCCCGATCATTCGGATCCGGGCGGAGCGGATCTTCTCCAACAGCGCGAGCTCGCGAGCCCGCCCCTCCGGGCCCGCCTCGCCGAACCCGGCGCTAATGACGACGATTCCCTTGACGCCTTTGGCGACACAGTCGTCCACCACGTCCCCGACCTCCTCGGCCGGGACCGCGATGACGGCGAGATCCACGTCGTGGGGGATGTCGGTCACACGCGGATAGCACTTCACGGAATCAATCGACGACGCCTTCGGATTGACGGGAGCAACCGGTCCCTGGAATCCCGCCGCCCTCAGATTGTGAAAGATCTCGGCGCCGATTTTGCCTCGCTGGCGCCCGACTCCCACGACCGCGACGCCGCGTGGCTCGAAGAAGGGCTTGATCGACGCGGCCGCTGCCTGCCGGTGCCGCTCGCCGGACTTCTCCTCCGACGGAGCCGTTGGGAGAAGTGAAAAAACGACGCGGACGACACCTGACTCGACTCGCTGAGTCACTTCAAAGCCGGAGTGGACGAAGACATCGAGCATCCTGCTGTTTGCCGGAAGGACGTCCGCCTCGAAGGTCGTGATCCCCTTCTCCCGTGCGATGGCGGCCAGCCGTTCGAGGAGGCCTGTCCCGATCCCCTGTCCCTGCAGGGCGTCGGCGATCGTGAAGGCGGCCTCCGCACGGTCCGGTCGCTTGGGGTCCCTGTAGAAGCGCCCGACCGCGACGATCCCTTCGGGCGTTTCTCCGACGAGGGCGAACTGATTCTCGTAGTCCACCCGCGCGAGGTAGGCGGCCTTCTCGGGATCGGCCTTCGGGACGGTGAAGAATCGGAAATAGAGACTCTCCTGCGAGAGGCGTTTGTAGAAGTCGAGCAAGCCAGCGGCATCCGTAAGCTTGATCGGCCGCAACCGCAGTGTGGCGCCGCTCCGCAGGACGATGTCGGTCTCGTAGCGGGCCGGATACTCCAGCGCCGCCGCGGACGAGCGCACTTCGGTCGCTCCCATCCGCCCTTTTCCGGTCGCCTCGCCTGGCTTCTTCTGTCGCTCTTTGGTCATCAACCGGGCCGCGGTTCCCTGCGCTGATCCGCCTGCGTTTCGGGATGCGGCCCGGCCGATTCCATCACTGGGCGCCGGATATTAGAAGAACGGGTCCACCCGCAGCTTGTCGCTGACCGACCGCACGCCGGGCGCGTGCCCGACGGCCCCGATCACGGCGTCCTTCTCGAGCCATGACCGCACGCGGCCCGTCAGCGTCACTGTTCCCTCGTCCACCCCGACCTGGATGCTTTCGGCTTCCCGCTCGGCGCGCCGCTCGAGGGCATCCTCGATCGTCTTCCGGACCTCCCCCGGCTGAACCCTATTCGTTTTCACGGTGATCTTGTTCCAGACCCCCTTCACGCCGGCGAGGTACCGAACGACCCTCCCCGCGTCCTCTCGCTCCCGCAGGAACTCGACCTCTCCTTCGAGAGTCACCCAGCCGTCCGCCACGGTCGAGCGGATCTTCTGGTCCGCCACGAAGGCGTCCCATTCGAGCGAGTGCCGGACAGCCTTCGCGATCTCCGTATCGGTTTTCTTGCCGCTGCCGGGGAAATGGACCACGACATCATCCGCGACGTCGAGCACACCGGCCACGCGGTGCGCCGCCTCCATTGCCGCCCACTTCTTCGCGTAGTTGTCCACTGTCCCGCTGAGCGTGACGATTCCCTTGTCCACCTCGACACCCACCTCGGTCTGTCCGATGCGCGTGTCCCACCGCAGCTCCC
>JBKJVY010000249.1:0-3440 GCA_046717185.1 Thermoanaerobaculia bacterium | reverse complement strand
TTACCTTCTCCGGCCGCGTCGAGCGGCCGCTACAGACGTTTTCTTTGCTGCGCTCTTCTTCGGCACGCTCTTTTTCGGCACGCTCTTCTTCGGCGGCGCCTTCTTCGCGGGCGCTGCGGGCTTCTTCTTCACGCCGTCGGCCGCGCGGGGCTCTGGTTTTTTGGCGGGCGGCTTTGCGGGCCCGGGCCCTGCCGCGAGCTTCTTCGCGGCTTTCTTCGCGGCCTGAACCGTACGGCGTGCCACCGCCGCGGCCTCCTTCTTCTCGAGCGCGCGGGCGAGCGCTTCGCGCTCCATCACCGCGAGCCGCTCGGCGAGCTCCGGCTCCGTGACGATCGACGCCTGGGAGAGCCGCTTGCGCACGGCGTCCAGCCGGTCTTCGGGTACCCGCAGGAGAAAGAGGGGCGTCTCCTTGGTTTCCCGCGCCTTGGCGATGTAGTCGGCGGTCTCGAGCGCATGAGACGGCGCGTGCGAAAAATCGACCGCGACGGCGATCGGCTTCTCGCGCTTGGCGAGCTCCCAGAAGCCCGGCCAACGAGGCTCCGACACGATGATGTGCGCGCCGCTCTTTGCGAGCCTCGTCAACCGGCCCGCGCGCTCGGCGCTCTCGAAGTGAAGATAAAGAAGGCTCATAAGAAGAGCTTTTGACTATAACAGCGTCGCCCTTTTCCGGCGCGGCGTCGAGGCGGTATCCGTGCCGTTCTCGCGATAGTGGCTGCCCTGCGAGACGCGGTTGTCCGACGCGGCGCGGTAGATGGCGAGCGCAGTCTGGATCCCGTTGCGCAGGCCCAGGAGCTCGTCGGACATCGTCCCACGCCGGTAGAAGTTCTCGATCTCGTCCCGCAGCTCGCCCAGGATCCGGCCCGCCCGGTCGAGACGCTTCTCCGACCGCAGGAGGCCGACGTAGTTCCACATCGTGTGTCGCACCACGAGCCAGTCCTGGGCGATCAACGCGGGGTCCACCGGCTCGAACTCCGGCTCCCAGGGCCGGACCTCGATCGGCCAGCGAAGCGTTTCCGAGCGGATCGCGCGAGCGGCGGCGATGCCCGCCCTCCAGCCCCACAGGAGTCCTTCGAGAAGCGACGTCGAGGCGAGGCGGTTGGCTCCGTGGACCCCGCTCGCCGCGACCTCGCCTGCCGCCCGCAGGCGCCCGAGCGTGGTCGCTCCGTCGCGGTCAACCGAGACGCCGCCGCACGAATAGTGCGCCGCCGGGACGACCGGAATCGGTCCCGCGGTCAGGTCGAAGCCGTGCTCGAGACAGCGGCGAGTGAGCCCGGGAAAGCGCTCCCGGATCCATTCCGCCGGCTTGTGCGAGATGTCGAGAAACGCGTAAGGCTCGTCCCGCTCGAGCATCCGCTGGTGGATCGCGCGCGCGACGACGTCGCGGGGCGCGAGCTCGGCGTCCGGGTGGACCTCGCGCAGGAAGGGGTTCCCGGCGGCATCCGTGATCCGCGCCCCTTCGCCGCGAAGCGCTTCAGTCAGGAGGAGCCGTCCCTTCGGGTGCACGAGCGCGGTCGGGTGGAACTGGATGTACTCGAGGTTCAAAAGCCGCGCTCCGGCGCGCCGCGCCATGGCGACGCCGTCGCCGCGCGCGCCCTGGGGGTTGGTCGTGTGAAGGTAGACCTGCCCGAGCCCGCCAGTTGCGAGGATGGTCTCGCGCGCGAGGATCGCCTTCACGTCGCCGGTCTCCCGCTCGAGGATGCGCGCTCCGACGACGGTCGGCGGGTCGTATCGATCCGTCGGATCGACCGAGTCGTGGGAGAGCGTGAGGAGGTCGACGGCGGTCGTGGAGGTGAGCCACCGGATGGCCTTCTCGCGCCGGCACGCGTCGAGGAGAGCCCTCTCGATCGGCGCTCCCGTCTCGTCCTTGACGTGCAGGACACGGGCGACCGAATGCGCGCCTTCGAGCGTCCAGTGGAAGCCCGCGCCCTCCCGATCGAAGGGAACCTGGAGCTCCTCGATCAGGAGCTCGGTGACGAGGTCCGGTCCCTCCCGAGCGAGAAGGTCCACGGCGTCCGGGTCGCAGAGGCCGTCCCCCGCCCGGCGGATGTCCGAGGCGAGAAGCTCGGGGGAATCGCCGGGCGGTCGCCCCACGATCCCGCCCTGCGCGTAGAACGTGTTCGACTCCGCCGGCTCGCGCGCGCGCGTCACGAGCGCGACGTCGGCGCCTTCCCGCGCCGCCGCGAGCGCCGCCGCGCAGCCAGCGATCCCGGTTCCGAGGACGAGGACTTCGTTCATCGCTGCATCTCGATCTCCAGCGAGATGTCCGCGGAAGTGACCGAGTGCGTGAGCGCGCCGACGGAGATCTCGTCCGCGCCGGCGACCGCGTACTCGCGCACCCGTCCGAGCGTCATGTTTCCCGAGGCCTCGATTACCGGCGGACGACGACCGCTTCGCGCGATGGCCGCCCAGCGCCCGACCGTCTCCGGGGACTGGTTGTCGATCAGCAGCCGGTCCGCGCCCCCCGCGATCGCCGCCCGCAGGTCTTCCTCCGTCTCGACCTCGACTTCTACGGTGATTCCCTCGGGCGCGGCGCGCCGCACGGCCTCGAGCGCCGGGCCGACCCCTCCCGCAACTGCGCGGTGGTTATCCTTGATCAGAACGAGGTCGAAGAGGCCGAAGCGGTGGTTCTTCCCGCCGCCGTCGCGCACCGCGGCACGGTCGAAGGAGCGCAGGCCCGGCGGCGTCTTGCGGGTATCGAGGATCCGGCAGCCGGTCCCCTCGACCGCCTCGACGTAGCGGCGCGTCATGGTGGCGATGCCGCACATCCGCTGAAGGAGGTTCAAGGCGACCCGCTCGGCGGTCAGGATCGCGCGCGCCTTCCCCGACAGCGTTGCAAGTGTGGCACCGGCGGCGACCTTCGCACCGGGCAGGGCCCGTTCCTGCCAGGAGAGTCGGGGATCGAGGATCTCGAACACGCGCCGCGCCGCGGGAAGACCCGAGACGACACACTCCGATTTCGCAACGATCTCCGCGGCGACGACCGCGTCGGTCGGTACGATCGCGTTGGTCGTGACGTCGCCGGAGCCGACGTCTTCGGCGAGGAATTCACGGAGGCGGCGGTCGAGGTCCTCGGGGGAGAGGCCGTCCATGTGCGAGGGAGGATACCGAAAAGGAGCCCGGCGCCTGCCCTTCCTGTCATCCCGAGCCCTGCGCCCTCCCTGTCATCCCGAGCGAAGCGAGGGATCTGTGTCCCTCGCGACCACGGTCTTCAGCTCCGCGAGGGATCCGGGCCCTTGGGGGAGAGGGAACCAGATTCCTCGTCGCTTCGCTCCTCGGAATGACAGTGGATTGCCTGTCAAAATGACAGTGGATTGCGAGGCCTGTGCTCGCGTTCCAGGCAGGTATTACGACAACTCGAGCATCCTCACGAGCGGCTTCTCCGCCGCCTTACGAAGCTCTTCGGGCATCACGATTTCGGGCCGCTCGTCGCGCAGGCACAG
>JBKJVY010000248.1:0-4066 GCA_046717185.1 Thermoanaerobaculia bacterium | reverse complement strand
CGGTCGGCGTCCGCGAGGATCGGGCCGACGTCGGCGAGGGGCTGCGGGCTCTGGTCGAAATAGTAGCCGGCGCGCACGGCGATCTTGCCGAACTTCTTTTCGAGACCGCCGCGGTACGCCCAGGAGTCCTCCCACAGCGTCTCCCGGAAAAGGTCGGGGAGCGCGGTGTTCTGGAAGTCGATGAACAGCGAGTCGAACACGGACCAGTCGGTCCAGTCCGCCTCGAGCGAGAGGAGCAGATCGCCGGGGAGCGAGATCGCGGCGCCGAAGTTCCACGTCGCCGGGAACTCGATCGTGACGGCGACGCTCTCCCTCCCGGCCGGAAGGCTGGCGCCGACGGCGGCGTCGAAGGCGGGATTGCCCGTCGGCCTCTGGGTGAACCTCGCCTCCCCCTCGTAGTCGACCTCGATCCCGCTTCGGTACGCGGCTCCGACCGAGAACATGGGCGTCGGTTTCCACAGAAGCCCGGCGTTCCAGCCCCACCCGGTGTTGTCCACGAGCTCACTGTCGAGCTTGACGTGAGCCACGTCCACGATCGACTGGGTGAAGGGGTTGATCGCGGGCTGGTTTCGCTCGAGCTTCACCTTGGAGAGCCGGTAGTCGGCCCCGACGGCGAGCGCGAACGAGGGAGCGAGCTGGAAGGAGACGACCGGGTTGATGTCGGAGGACTGAATCACTGCGTTCTGGGCGATGAAACGCCCCGAGAACTGCTCGGCGTCCTCCCAGCGGAAACCCAGACCGTAGGGAGCGAAGATCCCGAGCCCGAAGTTGACGTTCGGCGTCAGCGGCACGACCGCGTAGAAGGTCGGGAGAAAGAACGTCGTCTTGTGCTGCTCCTCGACGCCGAAACCAGTGCCGGGGAACGGATTGGACCCTTCGAACTCCCCATCCACCTTCGTGAGCAGCGAGCCGCCCGCCTGAGAGCTGAAGTGCTTCTGCCAGCCGAGACCCGCGGGGTTGTAGAAGATCGCGGAAGGATCGTTCGCGACCGCCGTGAACGCGAGGCCCATGCCGGAAGCGCGGGCTCCCTGGGCGAAGACGGAGAAGCCCGCGGGGAACGCCGGAGTCGCCGCGAGGAAAAAGAGCACCAGGGCAACAAAGATCCCGGTGGGTCGAGCCCGACCGCGTCTACTCACGTTTCCTCCTGGGTTGCTGTTGGCATCGGATAGGCGTTCGCACGCTATTCTCGCGCGCCGGCCAAGTCAACAACGGCCGCGCGCTCCTGCGAATACAATCGCCCGACGGTGACCCGGGAAAGCGAGAGTCCCACTCGGGAGGCGCTGGGGGCGCCGGCTCCCACGACGGATGAAGCCCCTCACACCTCCGGCTCGATTCTCGGGGGACGTTATCGGGTCGAGCAGGTGCTCGGATACGGCGGCATGGGCGTCGTCTACCGGGCGCAAGACCTGAAGCTCGACCAGGAAATCGCGTTGAAGCGCATCCGCCCGGACCGGTTCTCTCCGGAGCGGCGCGAAACGCTGCGGCACGAGATCATCCTCGCGCGCAAGGTCACACACGAGAACGTGTGCCGCGTCTTCGACCTCGTCGAGATCGGGGGCGAGGAGTTCGTCTCGATGGAGTACCTCCCGGGCCGAACGCTGAAGGACATCGAGCAGAAGGAGAAGATCCTGCCGCTCGGCCGCGGACTCGCGATCGCAAAGGGAATCTGTAACGGGCTCGCCGCCGCGCACCGGATCGGGGTCCTGCACCGCGACCTGAAGCCGGAGAACGTGATGGTCTCGGACGACGGCAAGCCCCGACTCATGGACTTCGGCATTGCGGTCGAGACGGGGGGATTCGTGCCGAGCGGCGAGACCGTTCCCGGCACCCCCCAGTTCCTCGCGCCGGAGCTTCTCCAGGGGGAGCCGCCTTCGGTCCGGACGGACGTCTACGCGATGGGGGTCGTCCTCTACGAGATGTTCACGGGAAGAGTCCCCATCGACGACGACAACACGGCGCGACTCGTGCGCCGGATCGTCCGGGAGGCGCTGCCGCTCGTGTCCACGCTCCGCCCCGATCTGCCGCCGGAGCTCGCCGGCATCCTGGACCGCGCCGTCGCGAAAGACCCGGAAGCGCGCTTCGCCGACGCCGCCGCGCTCGCCGACGCGATCGTCGGATTCGAAGGGCAGGTGCTCGACCGCGTTCTCGCCGAGGTGTCCGTCACGCGAGCCAAGATGGTCAAGCTCATGGTCATCCTCGAGGCGAACAAGTCGCTTCGCGCGACGCTCGATCCCACCGAGACCCTGCGGATCATCCTCCGCACGGCGACGAGCGAGACCGACGCCGAGCGCGGCACAATCTTCCTGAAGGACCAGGAGACCGGCGAGCTCGTCAGCCAGATCCTCGAGGGAGGCGCGGTCGCGCCCATCCGCCTCCCCGCCGGCCGGGGAATCGCGGGCACGGTCGCGCGGACCGGACAGATCATGAACGTCGCGGATGCCTACAACGACCGGCGCTTCGACTCCGGCACCGACGCCGACTCCGGGTTCCGCACCAACTCGATCCTCGCCGCCCCGATGCGCACCCCCGCGGGCGAGATCGTCGGGGTCGTCGAGATCCTGAACAAGCGCCGAGGCGCCTTCACCAAGGAGGACGAGGAGTTCCTTGCCGAGGTGGGAACCCACGCGGCGCTCGCGGTGGAGGGCGTCCGGCAGCACGAATCGGCGGTGGAGGCCGCGCGCAAGGAGGGCGCCGCGAGGGCGCTCAAGGGAGCGGCCTCGCTCCTCGTGCCGCACGCGTGGCCCGAGACGCCCGGTTTCGAGGCGACGCCTCTCCGCTGGCGCACGCCGGACCTGAGCCTCGCGGCGTTCGCGGTCGAGGCCGGAAAGGATCGGCTCGCGTTTCTCCTCCTCGAGCCGGCCGGCGAGCCGGAGGACTCTCTCGCCGCGCTCCTCAAGGGGCTCGAAGCGGGGCGCCGGCTCCTCGCCTCCGCGCCGCCCGAAGACGTCGTCGGAGCCGCCGCCCCCCTCGCACCCGGCTGCACCGTTTCGACCGCGCGCTGGGAAGGAACCCGGCTCTTTCTCGCGACGAGCGGCGGCCCGCTCCCGGCCCTCCTGCGCGACGGACGGCCCCTGCTCTTCTCGCAGTCCGAAACGGGGGCGATCGACACCCGGCCGGGGGACGTTCTCGTGCTCGCGTCGACTGGACTCGCCCGACTCCGACCGTCCCGGACCGGCGCGACGCCGCCCGCGGACGAGGCCCTCTCCCGCTTTGGGCAGCTCGCGTGGGAGCAGCCCCTCTCCGCGGCCTTCGCGCGGCTCGTCGCGGACTGGAAGCGCGAAGGGTTGTCGACCGGAGACCGGGACGTCCTCCTGCTCGCCGCGCGCCGGTCTTGAATCTTCGCCACGTCCTCGTCGACGTCTTCGCGGGCAGGACGACGCCACCCTGCAGCTCCCTGGCCGCGGGGCGCCGGGAACGCTCGCGGCGCACCTCGTGACGCAGTCCGGGAGGCCGCGTCGTGCGGGTGGGAGAGGAACATTTTGAGATCGAGCAGGCAGTTCGTTTCCGCGCTCGCGCTCGCGGCCGCGCTTGTCGCGTGTTCGCACTCCCCCACCCCTCCCACCGGCCCCGCTCTCGGCGAGCGGTTCCCGATTCAGCCGGGTGAGTCCGTCGCGATTCGTGGGGAGCCGATCACGATCGCCTTCGAGCGGATCCTGTCGGACAACCGGTGCGCGATCGACGTCGTGTGCATCGTCGCTGGCGAGGCGCGCGGCGCGTTCCGGATCACCGTCGGGCGCGCCGCGCCGGTATCCTTCGAGCTCGCGACCGAACCGAAATCGACGGCGGAGGTCTCGGGCTATCGGATTGCGCTCGCCGGAATGACGCCGACGCCGCGCTCGACCGTCCGGATCGCCCCTCGGGATTACCGGGCGGAGCTCGTCGTCTCGCGATAGCCGGCGGGCTACGGGGGCTCCTCGAACGACAGCTCGCTCTGAGCCCGATCGTAGATAACCCGCTCCCCCTCGACCCGCGCGAAATCGGGCAGCTTCCGCGCCCGGCCCTCTTTCTCCGACAGGATTTCGAACACTTCCCAGCCACGCGCGAGGAAGCCATCGGCGAGGATCGA
>JBKJVY010000247.1:0-2764 GCA_046717185.1 Thermoanaerobaculia bacterium | reverse complement strand
TGCCCGGCCTGATCCGTCCGCGTCTTGATTGCGCTTTCGGCCTGGTCGGCGAGGCCCCGAGCTTCCGCGTCGTTCGGATCCTGGTTGAGAAGGGTGCGGGAGATCACGAGGCTTTCGTCGTACCGGGCCGTTTCAAACAGACTCTTTGCTTCCTCGAGCGTCCGCGCCCGGGCGACCGCGTCGGCTTGCAGGCCCGGGTCGACCGCCGCCGGGGGCGAGGGCGCCGCCGTCGTGCGAAGCGCGAAGTACCCGCCCACCGCGAGGAGAACAAGCGCCGCTACCCCCAAGAGAATCCCGACGCTCGACTTCCGGCCCGACTTCTTGAAGTCTTTTCCGGAGATCGGCCGAACGGGAACCGTCGGCGCGGGGCGCCCCGGCGAGGACCCGGGCGTCGGCGACGTTGCAGCGATTATCGGCACGACGGGGGGCGTAACGGGAGGCCCGCCCGCCCCGGCCGCGGCCGCGGGAGCCACGGGGCGGCGCGAGCGCGAGCCGCTCGCGGAAAACGAACCGGAAGGGTCGCGCGCGGCCGTCGCTCCGTCCTTCGCGTTAGCCGCGACCGGCGTCTCCCTCGAGTCCGGCGCGCCCTCCTCGGCGAGCTCCTTCAGGTTGCCGAGCTTGAGCGTCGTGAGGTGCTCCGCCGCGGCGGAAATCATCGTGCCGAGGTCTTCCTGCGGTTTCTCCTCCTCGAAGCGGGCCTTGAGCTGATAGAGCTCGAGCGCCATGTCCTTCCCGCGCTGGTAACGGTTCCAGGGGTCTTTCGCCATCGCTCGGGCGACGACGTCGTTGAAGTCCACGGGGACGTCCGGCGAGAGGTCCGCGGGCGGGGTGAAGTCTTCGTGGACGATTTTGTACGAGATGGCGGTCAAGTTGTCGCCCTGGAATGGCTTGCGGCTCGTCAAGAGCTCGTAGAGTACGACGCCGAGCGAGAAAAGGTCGGTACGCCCGTCAACGGGAGACCCGGAGACCTGCTCGGGCGACATGTAGTTCGGCGTGCCGAGGAACTGGCCCGTTGTCGTCAGGTTCGACGACGCAATCTTCGCGATCCCGAAGTCGGTGATTTTCACCTTCCCGTCGGTCGCGATGATGATGTTCGCGGGCTTGACGTCGCGGTGGATGATGCCCTTGCGGTGGGCGTAGTCGAGGGCCTCGGCGACTTCGGCGACGATCTCGGAGACCTGGTCGTACGGGAACTTCGTCTTCTCGCCGAGGAGCTGCTTCAGGTTCTTCCCCTCGATGTACTCCATCGCGATGAAGGAAACCTTGGTCTCGGGGTCCTCGCCGATATCGTGAATCGTGACGATGTTCGGGTGCGAGAGGATCCCCGCCGTTTGCGCCTCCCGGACGAAGCGCTCGCGGAATTCCTGCGTGTCCTCGTCGTCGTCGGATCCCTGGCTCGCGCGAATGGTCTTGATCGCAACCATGCGGCCGATGACGGGATCCTTGGCGAGGTAAACGATGCCCATGGCACCCTTACCCAGCTCGCTGACGACCTCGTAGCGGCCGAGCTTCGCGATCCGCGGACCTGCGATACCCCGATCTGCCATGTGTGCTTGAACTCTACCCCTTTCCCCCGGCGCCGAGACCTCCGCGCCGCGGAAAAAGAGACATGGCGAAAGGAAGGTCGCATTTTAGACGGCCCCCTCCGGAGCGGTCAACCCGGCCGCCATCCCGACAGCGTATTCTCCGGGCGGTGAAGGCGCGATGAGCGGCGAATCGGATCTCGTCCGCACCTATCCGATCGGGCGAGTCGGTCCCGACGGCGAGAAGAGCGACGTCGACCGCGTGACCGTCGAGGAGCCGCTCGAGATCCGCGTGGGAGGCCAGACTCTCGCCGTGACGATGCGCACTCCGGGAAACGACTTCGAGCTCGCGGCCGGATTTCTCGCGGCGGAAGGGATCGTCTCGCGGCGGGAGGAGATCCTGCGAATCGAGCACTGCCGCGAGGTGCGCTCCCCCGAGGAAGAGGGCAACGTCGTCGTCGTGCGGACGAGCGCGCCCGCGTCGGGCGCCATGGACCGCGCGCGACGGATCCTGCTGACCACCTCCTCCTGCGGACTCTGCGGGAAGGGCTCGATCGAAGCGCTGCACGGGTCTTTTCCTCCGATCGTTTCCGACGCGAGGCTGGACCCCGCCGTGCTCGTCGCGCTCCCCGACCGCCTCCGGCTCGACCAGGCCGCCTTTCGGGACAGCGGCGGTCTTCACGGAGCGGGGATTTTCTCGCTCGCGGGAGAACCGGAGGTCGTGCGCGAGGACGTCGGGCGGCACAACGCGGTCGACAAGGCGATCGGAACGCTCTTTCTCGCCGGCCGGCTGCCGCTCGACAACTCGGTTCTCCTCGTGTCCGGAAGGGCCTCGTTCGAGATCGTTCAGAAGGCGCTCGCGGCCGGCCTGCCGTTCGTCGCCGCGGTTTCCGCCCCCTCCTCGCTCGCTATCGACCTCGCGCGCGAGTCGGGGATCACGCTCGTCGCGTTTCTTCGGGACGGCGCCTTCAACGTCTATTCGAGGGGGGACCGCCTCGGCCCGCCCGCCGGCGCTCGATGAGCCCCGGCAGGATCCACCCGAGGAGTACGCCGGCGAAAACGAGGAGCCCCACGGCGATTGCGAAAGCGAGCCCGAGCGCGAGGCAGGAGAGGGCGGTCATGGGGACCAGCTATCAGCTGTCAGCTGTCAGCTTCCGGAGCAGGCACGCTGCCCCAGGACGAAAAGGAAGATCAACACGCCGCCGACCGCGATCCCTGCCAGGAGTAGCGTCGCGACGACC
>JBKJVY010000246.1:0-3124 GCA_046717185.1 Thermoanaerobaculia bacterium | reverse complement strand
ACTCGCCGCAGATGTTGAGCGGACCGCCGGCGTCGAGAACGGCCTGGGTGATGTTCTGCGCGCAGGCCTTCGAGGAGTCAGGTCCGGCGGTGTGCGTGGACCAGAATCCGGGCGAGCGACAGAACTCCCCGTCGTTGCAGACTTGTCCGGTGACGTTGATGAGGTTCGTCGTGAAGTTGCCGACTTCAAGGCCGTTGAAGATTCCGGGATCGGCATCGGTCCCGGCCGCCTGGACCTTGTCGATGATCGTCGCGTTGGCGGGATCGCAGCTCATCGGTACGACCTGCGTGAACGAGCCCGTGCAGCTTCTCGTTGCGGTGCTCGTGCTCGGGCCGAGGCTCGTCACCGGGACGCCGGGGTCACCCTGCAGGCAGCCGGTGTTGGTCGCCGATGGCGTGAGCACGTCGAACAATCCCAACGGCGGAACGCCCGCGCCGGCGCCGCAGATGCCCTCCGAGTTGGGCGGGACGGTGGCCGGGCACGGCACGGTTTCGGTCGCCGACGTGAGGTTGACTCCGTGCTGGTCGTCGCCGTCGTTGGTGATCGTGTACGAACACGTAACCGTCGCACCCTGGGCCTGGAACTCCGGAGGACAGCTCTTGCTGACCGTGAGACCGGTCGAGTGGTTTCCCCCACCGAACGCCACGCCGGAACCGAGCAGCATCAGGACGCCGATCGCCAGGCTCAAACATCGAATCTTCGTCTTGTTCATTTTCCTCGTTCTCCTTATTGTGATTTTCTGCCAGTCTCTCGATTCCCCAGTGTTTTCATCGTATCCCGCATCTCGCCGAGGGATCCTTCCAATCCCGCGGTTGCTTGATGAAGATTTGAACATCCCCCCAAGCTGAATTCAATTGGACCATTGTCGTACGACCCGCGGTTGCCGCAAAAAAGCTCGGGAAAAGGGTCTCGCCGGCGCCGGGTGTCTTCCATCGTGTTTTCCGGGAGTAGAGCCACGGTCCACCTCACCCCTGCCCGAACGACGAATCGAGCGAAACCGGGCGAATCCTACTACGAATCGCGGCGGAGGGCGATGTGACGGATGACCATCCTGCGAGATGCCGCCCACTGAGGCGGGAGTTGCCTCAGGGCTCAAAAAAAAGGAGAAGGGGAGGATGTCCTCCCCTTCTCCGAGTTGGGCCGATGCGATTGGCTACTGGGGCGTGTTCCGGTGGGCCTGATGGTTGCCCTTCTTCAGGTTCCCGGAGACCGACAGGGAGAGCCCATCGGGACATCCCGTGATTTCGATCTCCACCGTGTCGAACCGGAATCCCGGTTCGCCGCCGTCGACGAACGTGAACGAGATCTCGGCGCCCGATACTCCGTTGCAGCGCCCGATCCCCGTGCCGATGAACGTGTCGAAGGGGGAGTGACCCGGCGGGGTCTGGTCGATCAACTCGCTGTCGGTGCAGGTCGCGGTCAGCAACTGCTCGAGGTGGAACTGGTTTCCCCTGCCCCAGTTGACCTGGAGGTTGTTCGGCAGATCCAGCTCGTCGCAGTGCAGCTCGAAGCCGTGCGTCACGCGGTTCAACCCCGCGAAGACGCTCCCGCCTCCGGTCATGCGTCCCTCGATATCGGTGCACGTCGGATCGGGGTTCGGTTGCGTGACACACGCGGTCGTCGATCCGGTCGCGGGGTCGCACGCGTCGAGCGTGCAGCGGTCGCCGTCGTCGCAGACGACCGGCGTCGTCGCACAAACCGTCGTCGAGCCGGTCTGCGGATCGCACGCGTCGGTCGTGCAGAGGTTGCCGTCGCTGCAGACGACCGGCGTCGACAGACAGACCGTCGTGGAGCCGGTGGCCGGGTTGCACGCGTCATTTGCCGTGCAGAGATTGCTGTCGTTGCAGACGACCGGAGTCGTCGAGCAGCCGGTCCCGGGGGTGCAGGCGTCGGTGGTACACAGGAGACCGTCGTCACAGGTGAGTCCGTTGACATTGATGATGTTCGTCGTGAAGTTGCCGACCGGCAGGCCGCCGAAGCCGTTCGGCGTGGTATCCGCATCGGTCCCGGCCGCCTGAACCTTGTCGAGGATCGTCGCGTCGCCGGTGGCGCAGCTGAACGGCACGACCTGCTGGAACGAGCCGGTGCAGCTTCTCGTTGCGGTGCTCGTGCTCGGGCCGAGGCTCGTCACTGCGACGCCGGGGTCACCCTGCAGGCAGCCGCTGTTGGTCGGAGAGGGCGTGAGCACGTCGAACGGAAGGCCCGCGCCGGCGCCGCATACCCCGTCGGCGTCGGGCGAGGGGCACGGCACGGTCTCGGTGGCCGACGTGAGGTTGACTCCGTGCTGGGTGTCACCTGCGTTTGTAATCGTGTAGGAACAGGTGATGGTCGCGCCCTGTTGCACTTCGGCCGTGGGGCAGCTCTTGCTGACTGTGAGGCCGGTCGAGTGAGTCTGCGCGAACGCGACACCCGAACCGACCAGCATCAGAACGCCAACCGCCAGCGCGAGGCTCAAACATCGAGTCGTCGTTTTGGTCATTTTTGCTTTCTCCGCATTGCGGTTTTTTTTCACGAATCCTTCTCCCGCGGCGTTGTGTTTGATAGCAACCCCCCCTCCGACTTTCTACTAGTCTTCGACTCCCAGTTCGTTGTCATTGATTTCCGCCCTCTCTCTCATCCGGGAGATCCTTCCAATCCCTCGGTTAAGTGAAGGGATTTGAACACCCGTCCGAGCTGACTTCCATTGGACCTTCGTCGTACACGCACCGGAGACTCCGGTCCGGCCGGAAGGGGACTCTCCGGCGATGGCCGCCTGAGGTCGATCGAGTTTTCGGGAGGACCGTTCGCGGCCGCACCACACCTTCCCGGGCTTCCGAACGACGAATCGAGCGAAACAGGCGGACATGCTAATACGAGGACTGGCCGCCGGCGATGTGACCGATGACCAATTCCCGGCGCCCGGCAGCCGGTCTGCAAAAGGGGAGGTTCTCCCGGTTCGTCAAAGCGGTGCGGGAGCGGCTCTGATAGAACCCGCCGATGCCCGACGCGCCCCCTCTTTTCGCCCGGGTCCTGCGCGGCGAGTTCGTCGAGTCCGGCCATCGTGGCGACGCGGCTGTAGTGGACGAGGAGGGAGGGCTCCTGGCCTGGAGCGGGGACCCCGGCCGGCCCGTCTTCCCCCGCTCCG
>JBKJVY010000245.1:0-2814 GCA_046717185.1 Thermoanaerobaculia bacterium | reverse complement strand
GCTACTGATGTCGTTGCGCACGATGTTGTTGTGAAATTCGGCCACTTGGCAGGGCTCTCCGCGTAGGAAGAAGTTGTCGCGGTTCGTGCCGAGGAACGTGTTGCGCACGATCTCGAGGTCGTTACCGGCAGGCGGGCCGTAGCCGTCGTCACTCCCGTGCATGTCGAAATCCTGCTGGAAATTGCGATTTTCACCGAGCTCCGTCGCGCGAGACAGGATCAGGTTGAACCAGGCGCTGTAGCCGCTGAGAGCCGTCCCGTCTCCCGCAATTGCGTGGCGATTGTTGAGGAACGTGTTGCTGTCGATGGACGCATAGCCGTCGCCGCCGACCGAAACGCCGTACCCGAAACCCGCGTCATAGAGGTTGTTGTGGATGAAGTTCCTCACCACCCGGGCTTCGAGAATGCGGAAAGGCTGGTCCCCGGGATCGCGACACTCCTCTGAACCGCTCGGGCCGGAGACCTCGACGGCCGCCCCCGTCCAGTCCGAGAGGTCGTTGTGGTCGATGACCAGGCCGGCTATCGGAATATCCTGGCGAGTGGTGCGGATGCCGAAGGCCACCTGCCCGAAGGGGCGCTGCCTCGTCGGCCCGCGCAAGCGCAAGCCCGTGACGCGCACGTGGTCGCCCTCGACTACCAGCAAGGCTCGGGGATCCGAGCTGAAGGTTTCGCCGAAAATTTCCGGACCGAGGAGCAGGGACCGTCGATTTCCGCGGATGGTGACACCGGCCCGGATCGGGATTTCGCCATGGTCCGTCAGGGTGACGGCGAAGCCCGGGTCGACCTCGACGACGTCGCCCCACGCGGCGGCCATGACTGCGTCCTGAAAAGACCTCTCCTGCGGCACCCGAACGAAGCCGCTCGTCGGCTTGCGGTACCTTCCATCGAGGGAGTTGAACTCCCAGAATTCGGAATCCTCGAAGTCGCGGTTTCCCAATACGAGCAGCGTTCCGTTCGAGCCGCGCCCATTCTTCACTTCCACGACGAGCTCGCGATCAGCCACGAGGATGATGCTGTCGCCGTCGAGCGCGAAAAGCTGGCCGGCGGGCGGAGGCTGGTTAGGGCTGTATTCCTGCAGCTGGATTCGGGCTTGCTGACCCAGTCCCCCAGCGACCCCGATTGCCTTGTTCCCGGCGAGCAGGACGACTTCGTGGCGCTCATTGACCTCTTCGATGAAGATCTGTTGAAAGTTCGGCCGCCCTCCAACCGTTGAGGAGAATCCCCGCTCGCAGTCCGAGATGTGCACGAATTGCGTTCCCCCGGTCGGCGCGCCGGTCGACCGCTGAACCGTTCCATACGTCAGGCACTTGCCCGAATAGGTGCGCAGGGAGAAGGGTCCGCTGCGGCTCCGCGTGGCAGCCTGTTCCACCTTGGGCTGCTGCGCCAGGAGCGCCGCCGCGCAACCGAACAACATCGTCAACATCGACGCCCTCAGGAGTTGCCTGTTCGAAGTCGTCATCAGCGCTCCTCGATAAGAACCACGTCAGTTTTTGGGTGCGGTTCCGACCACACTACCATCGCGCCCGCGCCGTTGGGCGTCGGATCGGGCGGATCGGCAAGAGTGCCGCGGGGTGGTTTCCACGCGGTTCCGGGACCCGGAGCTACCGAACAGTTCGGAACGTCGCGTACACGTACGGATAGTTCCCGCGAAACCAGTTCCGCAGGCTCCGCCGCAGAAGCTCCTTCCCCGTCGCGAGCGATCCTCCCTTCATCACCCAGTGCTTCCCGTCGAAGAAGTCGGCGGAGTACACGGGGTACGACGGCATCGGCTCGAAGCCGGGGAAAGGCGCGAAGACGGTCGATGTCCACTCCCATCCGTTCCCGAGGAGGTCGTGGATCCCCCACGCGCTCGCGCCCGCGGGGAACGAGCCGACGGGGACGGGATCCCAGGTCGCGAAGTCGAAGTTGGCCCGCGAGGGATCGGGCAGGTCGTCTCCCCACGGGTACGCGCGCTCCGTCTCGGAAGGGGTCCCGTACGCGGCGCGGTGGAACTCCGGCTCGGTCGGCAGCCGCGAGTCGCGCCAGCGCGCGTACGCGGACGCCTCGGCGTGGCTGACGAACACGGGCCACGCCGGCGCCAGCGGCAGCTCTTCGAACATCCCCCGCCAGCGGAACTCTCCGTTTCGCCGTTCCCAGAAGAGCGGATGGCCGACCTCGTGCTCCGTTCGCCAGCGCCAGCCCTCCTCCGACCAGAGGTCCTCCCGGTCGTAACCGCCCGCGCGCACGAACTCGAGGTAGTCGCGGTTGGTGACGTCGTGGACGTCGATCTCGAACTCCGGGACAAGGACGGCGTGCCTCTCGAACTCGTTGTCCCAGCCGAAGGGGACCTCGCCGCGCTTCGCGCCGAGCGTCGCGCGCCCCGCGGGTACCCGAACTCTCCGGCGCGCCGGCGCCTCCCCTCCGAGCAGGGGCCGCGGCGCTCCAGCCGGCGCCCGCTTCTGTTCGTACGGGAGGCGGTGCCATATGTACAGGAGGGTCTCCTGGTGAATCCGCTCGTGCTCGAGGATGGTCTCCACCGCGAGCCCTCCGGAGAGGACCGGATTGTCCGCGCGCGCGACGTCGTCGTCCAGGAGCGCGGCGACGATCGCGTCGTCGGCTGCGCGGCCGTAGGCGCGGATAACCTCTCGCGACGGCCAGCCCGCCGGCGCCCCCGGCACCGCCGACTCGTCCTCCGGATCGATGCCCCTTTCGAACAGGACCTCGAACCCCGGGTCGATGCCGGGCCGTCCGAGCCCCTTCTTCACAAGTGTGTTGACCGAAAAGGCCGGAAGGTGCCCCTCGTAGAAGACGATCGGGTTGCGGAGCTCTATTGGCC
>JBKJVY010000244.1:0-2602 GCA_046717185.1 Thermoanaerobaculia bacterium | reverse complement strand
CCGGCTTCGACTACTCCGCCGCGCCCTCGGAGCGGCTCGAGATTCCGATCGCCGAGCGGATCGCCACCATACGGGCACGGAAGGCCGACGAGCGAGCCCGGGCGAAGGCCAAAGCGGAACGGCGCGGAAGCGTCCTCGGTGCAAGGGCGTCCGCGGGTCGCCCGGCAGTCGCGCGGCCCGGAATGGCGAGGTCCGGGGCCCTCGCTCCGGCGTTGGGGCCGACGGGACGCGCTCCGGCGTCACCGATCGGAAGCCGCCGGCGGCCGAGCCGCCGTTCGAGATGAGAAACCCGCTGGGGAAGACCGCGTGACCACCCAAGTTTACCTCGCGCGACACGGAACGACGGTTTCAACCGACGAGGATCGCTTCGCGGGTGAGACGGACGTTGCACTCTCCGAGATCGGACGGGCGGAGGCGCGCGCCCTCGGTGCGCGGCTTGCGTCGGAGCGATTCGCCGCTTTCTACGCGTCACCCCTCCAGCGCGCGCTCGAAACCGCGCAGCTGATCGCAGAACCGCACGGGATGCCCGTCGCCACGCGTCCGGACTTACGCGAGATGTCGCACGGACGCTGGGAGGCAAAGACGCGCGCGGAAGTCCGAAGTCTCTACCCCGAGGAGTACGCCCGGTGGGAAGCCGACCCATTCTCGTTCGCGCCCGAGCGCGGAGAGACGGGGCTCGCGGTGACGGCCCGCGCTCTTCCGGCGCTTCTCGAGATCGTCCGGTCGCATCGGGACGGCCAGGTGCTGATCGTGTCGCACAAAGCGACGGTCCGGCTCCTGGTGAGCGCTCTCCTCGGAATGGACTCCCGAACGTACCGGGACCGGCTCGATCAGAGTCCCGGGTGCCTGAACGTCCTCGAGTTTCGGGACCCCGCCCGGGCGCGGCTCACGCTCTTCAACGACACGTCACACTGCCGGGAGATTGGATAGACCGGGGTCTGATCCCGAAGGGGTCAGATCCCGCGCAGCGTTTGCTCGGGAAAAAGGGCTAGGAGCCCGCTCCTCCGCTCCCGTAGACCGGCAGCGCGCTGCCGCTCGCGGCGACGGGGTGCCGGAGCGGCGCGGCCGGCGGCACGGTCTGTCCGGGCAGGGTCGGCAGCGGGACGCTCCTTCCGCGCGCGAACACCTCGTGCCGGCCCTTCGTCTTGTACCACTCGGCGAGCGACGCGGTCTGGAACATCTCCTCGATGATCTTCCGCCAGCCGACGCCGGTGTTGTACGCGCAGAACGAGATCTCCCCCATTTGCGTGGCGTACGGGATGATGCACATCTCCGTGCGGCGAAAGTCGTAGTTGAAGAGATCCTGGAACCACATTCCGCCGATGAAAAAGACACGCCAGGAGTAGCGGCTCTCCTTCGAGAGTCCGAGCTTCCCGCCCGTGTGGCCGTCCATGATCTTGATGACGCTCAGGGGCGAGAGCCCCTTCGGGATTCCCTCGGGCTTCAGGTTACGGAGGATCGAGAGAGCGACCTGCGCCGCGGTCCACGCCTTTCGGCGGCCGGAGTCGGTGATCTGCTTGACGTCGGAGAGCATCCGGTCAACGTCGAGAATCGAGGGGACGGGCACCGCCTCCTTCGTTTCCGCGTTCACGAGGAGCATCGTGCCGATGCCGCAGTTGGGGTGACATCCGCACTTGAGCGATCCCCACTCGGCTTCGAGACCTCCGAGGAGGTCTTTCAGGTCCGAGAACGGGCCGGAGGCCGAGAGCGGATACCAGTCGCGCATCGGCTCGCCAATGCCGGCCTGGGTTTTTGCGTCGTGCGCGAGGTGAGAGAGGGTATAGCGCTGCTTTCGGCGGGTCTCGTCGTCGATCTCTTCGTCCCGCCCGGTGAACGAGACGGGCTGGAACGACACGGTGTTGACCTTGTCGATGTTCGCGATCGCAAACTTCAGGATGTCTCCGACCTGGTCGTTGTTGACGCCGTTGATGATCGTCGTCACGAGCGTGATGTCCACGCCGTGCTTGTGGAGGTTCTCGATCGCCTTCAGCTTGACGTCGTAGAGGTTGCCGACCTTCCGGTGCTGGTTGTTCTCGTTCCCCACGCCGTCGAACTGGAGGTAGGCGAACCGGAGGCCTGCTTCCGCCGCCTCTTTTGCGAACCCCTCGTCCTGCGCGAAACGGATCCCGTTCGTCGCGCACTGGACGGAGAAGTAGCCGACTTCCCTCGCGTAGCGGATCGCGGGCAGGAAGTGCGGGGACAGGGTGGGCTCCCCTCCCGAGAACTGCACGGAGAGCTGGCGGCGCGGCTTGATCGATACGGCGTCGTCCAGGAGCTTCTTCACCTCGTCCCACTCGAGCTCGTGCACGTAACCAACCTGGTTGGCGTCCATGAAGCACGGGTTGCACATCATGTTGCAGCGGTTCGTGAGGTCGATCGTCAAAACGGCGCCGCGGCCGTACTTGATCGACGACGTCCCGTGCTCGTGAAGTCCGTCCTTCGGAATCGCGAAGTCGCGCCCGGGATAAAGAGATTCGATGCGCTTGAAGAACGCGCTGTCGATGGACATCACGTCCTCGAAGTGCCCGTGCTCCGAGCACTCCTTGCGCATCAGGATCCGGCCGTCTTCCTCGACGATCGAGGCCTTGATCTCTCCGGGCTT
>JBKJVY010000243.1:0-3715 GCA_046717185.1 Thermoanaerobaculia bacterium | reverse complement strand
ACGATCCACGAGATCGTCGCGAACCGGCTCAACCAGCCGCCGCTCCCGTTCGATTCGACCGATCCGGAGGGCCGGTTGTCGCCGGCGGTTCGGGAAGCCGTGCTGAAAGCGCTTCGGACCAAACCGGCCGAACCGAAGCTTTGCGGCCTCGGTTGGGCCGGT
Organism: Thermoanaerobaculia bacterium; assembly: GCA_046717185.1. Classification (GTDB taxonomy): domain Bacteria; phylum Acidobacteriota; class Thermoanaerobaculia; order UBA5066; family Gp7-AA6; genus Gp7-AA6. Next base: position 3,553 of record JBKJVY010000243.1, on the reverse strand, counting down.
GACCGGCCGGGCTCGCGCGGTGCTCCAGTCGTGCGGGCGCGCCGGCATGACCGGCGGAGGAATCCTCGAGCCGGGGTGGACTGCGCCCGGTTCCCGGCGCCGCCGTCCCGGTATCGGTGAGCCCCGGAGGAATGAAAGAGCTCCACCGCTACCCGCTGGCGCTCTCGGGCGGCGAGCCCTACAGCAAGCAGTTCGTCGCCATCGACACCAAGGGGGATACCTGGACGACCGGACTTCGCTTGGTGCCCTGCGGAGACTGATTCGGCAGGAACGCGCCGTGAAAACCCGCGTCGGATCGCGCCGTACACTCACGAAAACGAGCCGCACGCGGGCGCGAAATCCTCGCATCCGCGCCGGCTTCTCTGGAGGACACATGAGACGCTCTGTTCAATCGGCTGCGGTTTTGCTCCTTGCCGTCCCGATTCTCTCGGCCGCCGCGGCGCTGGCCCAGCCGGCCCTGACGCTCCCGCAGTCGAGCCCGAAGGCCTCGATCTCCCAGACGGTGGGCCTGACCGAGATCGCGATCCAGTATCACCGGCCCGCGGTGAACAAGCGGACAGTGTGGGGAGATCTCGTTCCCTATGACGAGGTCTGGCGGGCGGGCGCCAACGAGAACACGACGATCTCGTTTTCGACCCCCGTTACGGTGAGCGGCAAGCCGTTGCCCGCCGGCACGTACGGGCTCCACATGATCCCGACCAAAGGCGACTGGACGATCGCCTTCTCAACGGTGAACGCGGCGTGGGGCAGCTTCAGCTACGACGCGAAGGAAGACGCGCTCCGCATCACAGCGAAGCCGCAAGCCGCCGGGTTCCAGGAGCGCCTTTCGTTCCGCTTCGACGACCCGACGGACAAGTCCGTGACCGTGGCGATGCACTGGGAGAAGGTCGACGTTCCGTTCACGGTCGAGGTGGATACGCCTTCCGTCGTCGTGGCGAGCCTCCGGAACGAGCTCCGCGGGCTGCCGAGGTTCGGGTGGCAGGGCTGGAACGGCGCCGCCGCCTACGCGATGCGAAACAAGGTCAACCTCGACGAGGCGCTCACGTGGGCCGACCGGTCGATCGCCATGCAGGAGAACTTCACGAACCTGCGCACGAAGGCGGGGATTCTCGAGGCGAAGGGCGACACGACGACGGCAACGGCGCTCCGCGAGAAGGCGATGAAGATTGCGACCGAGACCGAGATCAACCTTCACGGGTACCAGCTTCTCGGCGCGGGAAAGACCGACGAGGCGATCGAGATGTTCCGCAAGAACGTGAAGGACTACCCGCAGAGCTGGAACACCTACGACAGCCTCGCGGAGGGGTACGAAAAGAAGGGGGACAAGAAGCTCGCCGCCGAGAACTACCGCAAGGCTCAGAACATGACGAAAGACCCCGAGCAGAAGAAGCGGATCGCGGCGATCCTCGCGAAGATGGGGGCGTAGTTCACTCTGTCATCCTGAGCGCAGCGAAGGATCTTCTGCGTTTCGGGGGATTCTTCGTCGCTGCGCTCCTCAGAATGACAACCGTTTGGTCGAGAGGGACACAGATCCTTTGCTTCGCTCGGGATGACAGGTTTTCCATGTCATTCCGAGGAGCGGAGCGACGAGGAATCTGGGCCCCAGATCCCTCGCGGAGCCTGCCCTGAGCGGGAGACCGCAGTCGAAAGAGACACAGATCCCTCGCTTCGCTCGGGATGACAGGAAGGGCGAAGGGCTCGGGATGACAAGCGAGAGCGAAGGGCCCGGATGACACCTGTCGATCACGGCGGCGCCGCCTGGCGTGGCGGCTCGATCCCGAGGGCCCGCGCGACACGCGCGGCGATCTGCCACGAGCCGATCGTGTCGACGCGGGCGCGCGGGATACCCGGGCCGGCGGCGAAGAACGTCGCGTCGAGCTGAGGGTACACGTTGCGATACCCGTGACCGCCGTAGTTGCGCGGCACGGCGAGAGGCGACGCCCCCGCGCGCACGCGCGACGAGAGCGCCACGCCCGGCTTCGCGAGCACGATGAGGTCCCCGGACTCGGGGGCCCGCAGCCGAAGGTCACCGGCGTCCTCGCGCCGCACGACGCGGTCGAACGGAGACTCGCCGCGGAGCCGGTAATCTCGGATCGCCTTCTCGGCGCGGTCGAGCGTTCCGGCGTCCGCCTTCGGGTTCAAGTGGACGTGCGCGATCCCGCTCGACGTGACCGCGGTCATCGGTGAGGCGGAAGAGATGCGCCCCTTCTCGTCCAAACGCACGAGGCCCGCGTCGTGGAGGATCTGGTTCACCGACATCTCCACGACGAGGGGCGTCATCCCGTGGTCGGACGTGACGAAAATCGAGTCGCCCGGCAGCAGCGCCTTCTCGATCCTCTCGAGTGAGAGGTCGACGAGGGCGTAGCTGCGCTCGACGAACCCGAGGAACCGCGCGGAGCGCTCGGGCGTGAAGTGGGGCTGCGCGGGGTCGACGAGGAGGAACTCATGCGAGACCTCGTCCACCTCCGGCCGGTACAGGAGAAGGAGGTCCCAGTCCGGCCGGGCGACGGCGGCGAGATCCGCCCGGAGAAGGAAGTCCGCGAGCCGCTCCGTCTGTTCCAGGAACAACTCCGGCCGGCCGCTGTCGGCGCCGAAAGCGTCCGAGTCGGGCGTCCCCGGCCAGAAGCCGACCTTCTCGTCGAGAGTCCGCACCCACTCCCGCGGGGCGCCGGTCGTGCGCGAGAGCGGCCCGACGTACACCTCCGTTTTCGAGAGGTCCGGCGCGAGCGCGAGGACCCGGCACCATGCTCCCGTTCTCCCTTCCTCGCTCGGCACCTCGACGGAAAACCACTCGCCGGCTCGCACTTCGCGGTGCGCGCCCCCAGCCGACTGGACGAGCAGGCGGTCGTACGCCACGCGGCCGTCGTCCGTTCCGTCGAGCGCGACGAGAACGAGCGAGTGCGTCGTCTTCTCGAACGCGAGCACGGTTTGGCGCAGCGCCGCGTAACTCGTCGGACCGCCGGAGGTTTCCGAGGGGCGCCAGGCCGAGCCGACGACGGCGTGGAGCCGTCCGGGGGAGAGAGGGTCTCCCGGCCACGTCATCATCCAGTCGGCGGAGCGTTCCGCCCCGTTCCCGTCGGCGCCGGGATAGAGAACAACTCCCACGCGCTTTCCCTGGCGGCGCGCCGCCTGCCACAGTGTCTCGGCGCGAATCGGCGCGAATAAGCCGGAGATGGTCGCGGGAAAGGGCTTTGAGAAATCGCGCAGGACGTTCGACACGATCCCGGTCTCGTCGGGGAACGCGCCGGTGACGTGCGTGACGTGGGAGGCCGCCGTCAGCGAGGGAGTCGGCGGAAGGGAGCGGATCGCGTGGAAACCGCGCTCGGCGACCCGGCGGAACCCTCCGGCGGGAAGCTTCGCGGGATCGCCCATGAGTCGGTCGAGACGTTCCCCCGCGACGCCGTCGAAGGAAATGAGGACGACGCGGCCGGTGACCGGCGTCGACGCCGGAGGTACGGCGTCCCGCGGGCCGGAAGCCGGAGTGCATCGGAATGCGAAAAGGAAGGAGCCGGCGAGAGCAACGGCGCGGGCGGTACGCAGGAGGCTACCGCAC
>JBKJVY010000242.1:0-6221 GCA_046717185.1 Thermoanaerobaculia bacterium | reverse complement strand
GTGTCCACGAGCGGGATCGTGCTGACGACCGAGATCGGCACGCGTTTGATGAGCCAGAAGAGGCCGACGAAGGTGATGGCCGTACCGAACAGCGCCAGGTAGACGAGGGAACCGACCGCGGCCGGGGTCCATCGCGCCGACTCCCCTCGCTCGGCGAGTGCGGCGAGCGGCATCAGGAACGCCGCTCCCACGAGGGTCTCGCCCCAGACGTTGACGATCGGGTCGACCCGCCCGAGGTGCTTTTTGACGATGACGCTAGCCCAGGCGGCCACGATCGCGGCGGTGATGATGAGCCCTCCGCCGCGCAGCAGCGCGCCGAAGTCCGCCTGGAGCGCCCGGAAAACCGCAGGACCCTGGATGAGGGCCACGCCGGCAAGGCCGAGGCCGGCCCCCGCGAGCGTCCTCGCGGTCAGCGGCTCGTTCGGAAGGAGGAAGTGCGCGAACAGGCCTGCGCAGATTGGAAAGGTGGCGAAAAGAAGCGCCGCGAGCCCGGACTCGATCCACTGCTGCGCCGTGAAGGTGAGCGCGTAGAAGAGGCCGATCTGGAGGAACCCCGCGAGCGCCATGTACCGGAGCTCGAGACCGTTCGGGCGGGTGTTGCGGCGGCGGAACGCAAACGGCACGAGGACGAGGCAAGCGAGAGCAATGCGGAGCCCCGCGAAGCGCAGCGGCGGCAGGTACTGGAGGCCGATCTTGATGACGAGCCACGTCGACCCCCAGATCGCGCAGAGGAAGAGGTACACGAGGAGCGCGCGGCCCTTGAGCGGCGACGGCATGGCGGCAGAATGCTAGACGAGTCCGGGAAGTAAGATCGGAACGTGCACGAAGTGGGCCTCGATCCCGCGCTTTCCGGGGCAGAGCGTTACCGGGCGCTCGTCCGGTCTCTCGAGTCGCTGCTCGAGGGGGAGCCCGACCCGCTCGCCAACCTCGCCAACGCGTCGGCCCTGCTCGCGGAGTCCCTGCCCGGTATCAACTGGTGCGGCTTCTATCTCCTGCGCGGCAACGAGCTCGTGCTCGGACCGTTTCAGGGAAAGCCCGCGTGCGTGCGGATCCGCGTCGGCCAGGGGGTCTGCGGTACGGCGGCCGCGCGTCGAGAGACCGTCGTCGTCCCCGACGTGAACCGGTTCGCGGGCCACATCGCCTGCGACGCCGCGTCGCGGTCGGAGATCGTCGTTCCGATCGTGCAGGGCGGCGTCCTCCGAGGAGTGCTCGACGTGGACGCGCCCGAGACGGACCGGTTCGACGACGAGGACCGCGTGGGGCTCGAGGAGTTCGTCGCGACACTCATCCCGCGCGTCGCGTGGGAGAGGCTCTGACGCCGAGCGGGACGATAGCGCTCGTAGGCAAACTCCTGTCGATCCGCCGAATCGGGCGTCCTTCCGGTCAGGGAGAAGTACGGGATGCCCTTGAAGACTGGTCGGACGGGCGCAGGAGAGGCTTTGTAGCCATGCGATAGACCGGAAAAGGGCTCTCGACGGACGCGGGTGACGGAACCCCTCCCAACTCGCGACAATGCTTTGAGGGAGGGATCGCGCGATCGGCACGGTTGCTCGTGGATGAGAGTTTTCCCGGCAGGGTAAACTCGTAACGATCATGAAGGTAGTCAGTTCCGTCGTCGAGAGCTCTTCTGAGATCCTGGGAGGTCAGCCCGTGTTTGTGGGAACGCGAGTCCCGGTCCGGAACCTGATCGACTACCTGGAGGCAGGCGACAGCCTGGAGGATTTCCTCGATGCTTTCCCGTCGGTTACGCGAGAACAGGCGGTCGCCGCCCTGGAAATCGCGCGTGAAAGCCTGATGGCGAGTGCGCGTCCTTCTCGATGAGTCGCTTCCCCGTCAACTTGCGCACGAATTAGCCGGCCACGACGTCCGAACCGTATCCGAGCTCGGCTGGGCGGGACTTCAGAACGGCGAGCTGTTGCGCCGTTCCTCTTCCGGCGGCTTCGAAGTGTTCGTGACCGCCGACCAGAATCTCGAGTATCAGCAAAACCTCGCGAAACTCCGCGTCGCCGTCATCGTCGTGGCGGCTCGGACGAATCGGATTGATGATTTGCGCTCCCTGGTTCCGGAGATACTCCAAGCCCTTCGGACGATTCGGAAAGGGGAGATCCTGCGGGTCACCGGGTGAGTGACCGCTCCCCACCGTCCGGCGGCGAACGAGAAAGCTTCTCCGAGGGCCTACTGCAGCGGAAGCCGTCCCGAGAAACCTTCCTCGTAGCCGTGGAAGTACTCGAGCGAGGTCTCGGGATGCTTCCAGCAGTAGTAGCCGGCGCCCGAGTCGAAGTCGACGAGCCAGAGCCCCTTGATCTCCGCGCCGAGCGCGAGAATCTCCCGCGCCCACTCCCCCACGACGCCCTGTCGCTCGTCCTCGCTCTCCTCGTCCTCCGCCAGCCGCGCGAACTTGAAGACCGCGTCGGATGTGAGCTCCCTGACCTTCGGAAGGAGGGAGCGTGCCTCCAGGAGCGTGAAGACTTTCTTCTGATTCGCGCTCAGGGCGATGAGCTCCGCCCCTCCCGCGCCGAGACCCCGCTCCCGCACGACCCGGATGAGCTTCTCGACCGCCTCCGCGTCCTCGCCTGCCGCCGCGCCCACGTATGACTCGAGAGCGGTAATCGCTTCCTCGGTGCGTCCGCTCTTGAGTAACAGAAGACCCCGTTCCCTCCGGTAGGAGAGTTCCTCGCCGTCCAGGATCTCGGCCCAGCGGAGCGACTCGAGCGCTTCCGCGTACTTTTCCCGCCGCTCCCACGAGCGGCGCAGGTTGGAGAGGACGCGCGAGAGGACCGCGCGCTCCGTGTCGGGGGCGAAGATCTCGTCGGGAAGGCTGAGGGTCGTGCCGAAGACGGCGCTCACGCGGCGGGCGACGGAGTCCCGGTTGCGGACGACGCCGCCGTCGAAGGGGTCGAGGTACGTCTCTTCCGGCAGAGCCTCGCCGCCGACGACGAAGTGTCCGGGCAGCCCGACGCCCGACAGCTGCAGACCGGCCAGCCGGCCCACCTCGACGGTCACGATCGAGAGAGTGATCGGCATTCCGCGCCGGCTCGCGACGACACGCGCGACCGACGAGTTCTCCGGCTCGTCGTAGGACTCCTGGTCTCCGCGGAAACCCGCCTCGGCGAAGAGGACCTGGCGCAGCGCTTCGACCGGCTCCTCGAGCGCCGCGATGCGCTCCTTCACACGCGACGCAAGCATCGCCACCTCGCTGCGTGCCGCGTCGAGGTCTTCCGCGGGATCGACGAGCTCGGCGACGAGCAGGGCGCCTTCGAACACGTCCAGGTCTTCGCTCGCCGCGAAGAACTGAAATCGGAGAAAGAGCTTTTCGCGGTCGTTCACGGGTTCGGCCCGAGCTTCCGCGCGATCGCCACGCCGTCCCGCAGCGGAACGATCACGGACTCGAAGTCCCGCCGCGCGAAGAGGCGCCGGTTGAACTCGCGGATGCCTTCCGTCGCCGGGTCGCGTACCGTCGGGTCCACGACCTTGCCGGACCAGAGCACGTTGTCCGCGAGTAGATAGCCGCCCGTCCGGACGCGGGGGGCCGCGGCCTCGAGCGCCTGCGGATACCCGTCCTTATCGATGTCGATGAAGACGACGTCGAACTCCCCGGACGTCGATTCGAGAGTCGTGACGGCGTCCCCGACCCGGACGTCGATTCGGTCCGAGAGACCCATCCGCTCGAAGTAGCCCGAGGCCTCGCGCGCGTTCTTTTCGCTGCCGTCCGTGTAGAGGACGCTTCCCGCGGGACCGACCGCGCCCGCGAAGAAGGCCGTGGAGTAGCCGATGGCGCTACCGAGCTCGCAGACGCGCCGCGCCCCGATCGAGCGCGCGAGAAGAGCAAGGAGGGTGGCCACCGCTGGCCCCACGATCGGGACGTCGCGTTCGTGCGCGGCCGCCTCGATCTCGGCGAGGACCGGATCCCGCGCCGGAAGGACGTCAATCAGGTAACGATCGAGCTCGGAGGAGACGAGAGGCGTCACGTGACGAAACTATCAGCTATCCGCTGTCAGCTATCAGCCCCGACGCTTCTATAAGATCGCGGCGTGCTCGCCGAGTCGGACCTGGTTCAGAAGATCCTGTCCGACTTCCCCGCGAGTGAACTCGACGCTCTCATCGAGACGCGCCGCGACCTGCACCGATACCCGGAGACCGCATTCGAGGAGTCCCGCACCGCGGCAAAGGTCTCCGACGAGCTCCGGCGGCTGGGCCTTTCGCCCCGGAACGGCGTGGGCCGGACCGGCGTCGCGGCCGACCTCGGAACCGGCGAGAAACGTCTCCTCGTGCGCGCGGACATGGACGCTCTTCCACTTACGGAGGCGAGCGGCGTCGATTTCACCTCGAAGACTCCGGGACGAATGCACGCCTGCGGCCACGATGGCCACGTCGCGATCGCTCTCGCCGTCGCCGCCCGCCTGGCGGGCGATCCCGCCGCCCGCCCCGTGCGCTTCGTCTTCCAGCCCGCCGAAGAAGTCGGCGGCGGAGCCCGCGCGTGCGTCGCGGACGGGGTCCTGGAGGGCGTCGGCGTCGCCATCGGCCTCCACCTGTGGAACCAGCTCCCCGTCGGCCGCGTGGGGATCAACCGCGGAGCGCTCATGGCGGCGGTGGACGAGTTCGAGATTCACGTGCAGGGACGCGGCGGCCACGGCGCCGCCCCGCACGAGACGTCCGATCCGATCGTCGCCGCGGCGCGGATCGTCGAGGCGGTCCAGACGATCGTGTCGCGCGAGGTCTCGCCGCTCGACCCCGCCGTCGTCACGATCGCGAGCGTCCACGGCGGAGACGCGTTCAACGTCATTCCGTCCGACGTCCGGTTGACCGGGACGGCACGCTGGTTCCGCGAGACGACCGGCGACGCCATCGAGCAGAAGCTCGAGCGGATCGTTTCCGGCACCGCCGCCGCCGCCGGCGTCTCGGCCCGGCTCGACTACCGGCGCATCAACCGGCCGACGGTCAACGATGCGGCGGTCGCCGACGTCGTGATCGAGACGGCGCGGCGCCTCCTGGGCGAGGAGAACGTCGACACGGAGACCCGCACGATGGGGGGCGAGGACATGTCGGTGTACCTCGACCGCGTGCCCGGCTGCTTCTTCTTCGTAGGCTCCGCGCCCGCCGGCGCGCACCGGCCGCACCATTCGCCGAGTTTCGCGATCGACGAGCGCGCGCTGGCGATCGGAGTAGCGCTGATGGACGCGGTCGTAAGAAGACTCTAGACGCCACAGGTGCAGATCCTCACCGCCGTTTTCCTAACCCTCTACCTTCTCCTCGTCCTCGCCGTCGGCTTCTTCTACCGCCGGCGCGCCGGGCGCGACGAGGTCTCCTACTTCGTCGCCGACCGCAGCCTCTCGACGTTCTGGGGATTCCTCGGCCTCGCGTCGCTCACGACCGGCGGCTCGACGACCATCGTGCTCGCGGCGTTCGTCTACGCGAACGGAGTCTCGGGCCTCTGGCTCGACTTCGCCGGCGCTCTCGGGCTCCTCTTCCTCGGGCTGTTCCTCGCGCGGCGGATCCGGCGCGAAGGCGCCGTCACCCTGCCGGAGATCGTCGGGCGCCACTACGGCGCCGGAGCGCGGCGCGCGGCCGCGGCCCTCGTCCTCGTCTCGGAGATCGTGTGGTTCGCTCTCCTCGTCGAAGCGACCCAGACCGTGCTGACCGCCGCGCTCGACGTGCCGCCGCTCTTCGCACTGCTCGCCTCGACGGCGGTCTTCGTCGCATACACGGCGCTCGGCGGCCAGTTCGCGGTCGCCCGGACCGACCTCGTCCAGTTCGGCGTCATGGTTGCGGCGATCCCCGGCGTTGCCCTGTACTTCGCGCTCACCCGCGCGGCCGGTCTCGACGGGCTCCCCACGGAAGTCTGGACCTTTCCGCTCTCCGCCGGGATCCGCGCCGGCGACGTCTTCGCCCTCCTCGTGCTCGTCGGCCTGCCGCACCTCGTCGGAAGCGACGTCTACGCGAAGCTCCTCTCGTGCCGGGACGAAGAAACCGCCCGGCGCGCCGCCCTCCTCGCCGCGGTCTCCAAGGTCGTGTTCGGGCTCGCGGTCGCCGCGATCGTGCTTGCGGCGCGCAAGGCGCTGCCGCCGGTCGAGCCGGGTCAGGCGCTCCCCGCCGCGGTCCTCGGCTTTCTCCCGCCGGCCGCCGCGGCGCTCGTGCTCGTCGCGCTCGTCGCCACGATGCAGACGTCGGCCGACGTCGTGCTGCTGTCGGCGTGCGCCGTCACGGTGCGCGACCTCCTTCCG
>JBKJVY010000241.1:0-3398 GCA_046717185.1 Thermoanaerobaculia bacterium | reverse complement strand
GCCGCGGAGGACGCCGCCCGCGTCCGGCTCCTCGCGGCCGAGCGCGAGGCGCAGGAGCGTCGTCTTGCCGGCGCCGTTTCTCCCGACGAGACCGACCTTCTCGCCCGGGTTGTGCTGCCAGGTGACGCCCCGGAGCACCTCCTTCGGACCGTAAGACTTGTAAACGTCGTCGAAGCGGTAGAGCACGATGGGATTTTAAGGCTGTCAGTTCTCGGTTCTAAGTTCTCAGCTGAGAACTGATCGCGGAGCACTGAGAACTACAGCTTCTCGATCGCCAGCGGCGGCGGACTGACTGCGGTGTCGCCGACCCGGAAGAGCGCCGCGAGCTCGCGTTCCATGTTCGGGCGCGGAGCCGGCCGCTCGCCGAGGCAGAGCCATGCGAGGGGCTCGCCGCTCTCGACGCGGTCGCCGACGTTCTTCTCTACGAGGAATCCGGCCGCCGGGTCGATCTCGTCCTCCCGGCGCCGCCGGCCGCAGCCGAGATCGATGGACAGAAAGCCCATCTTCTCGGTCGCGATCGACCGGACGTATCCGGCTCGAAGTGACAGGGCGGGAATCTTCTCCTTCGGCTGCGGGAGCAGCGACACGTCGGTGACCGTGCGCGGGTCCCCGCCCTGGAACTCGATCAGCTCCTCAAACTTCCGGGCGGCGGCGCCCGAGTCGAACGCCTTTTCGAGCCGCTGCCGGGCCTCGTCTTCGGAGATTGAGGGATCAGCGAAGCGCAACATGTCGGCGCCGAGGAGGAGACAGATCGCCCGAACCCGGGCCGGGCCTTCGTTGCGCAGCACGAGGATCGACTCCTCCGCCTCGAGCGCGTTCCCGACCGCGCGCCCGAGCGGTCGGCTCATGTCCGTAATCCACCCGGTCGCGTCGCGGCCCGCCGCTCGCGACGTGTCCACGAGAGCGCGGCCCAGCTCGCGCGACTCCTCGACCGTCTTCAGGAACGCTCCGTCGCCGGTCTTGACGTCGAACACGATCCCGGTCGTCCCGGACGCGAGCTTCTTCGAGAGGATCGAGGCGACGATGAGCGAGATCGACTCGACCGTCCCCGTCACGTCGCGTAGCGCGTAGAGGATCCGGTCGGCCGGCGCGATCGCGTCCGTCTGAGCGAAAAGAGCGGCGCCCACCTTCGTGAGCGCCTCCCGCACCTGCGGGAACTCGAGGCCGGTGCGAAAGCCCGGGATCGTCGCGAGCTTGTCGAGCGTGCCTCCGGTGTGGCCAAGGCCGCGCCCGGACATCATCGCGACCCGGCCCCCGGCGGCCGCGACGAGCGGCGCGAGCACGAGAGTGACTTTGTCGCCGACGCCCCCGGTCGAGTGCTTGTCGAGAACCGGCGCGAGGTCCGAGAGATCCCACTTTTCCCCGGAGTCCCGCATGGCCTCGGTGAGCGCCGCCGTCTCTGCCGTCGACATCCCGAGGATGACGGCCGCCATGAGGAACGCCGCCGCCTGGTACTCGGGTACCTCGCCCGAAACCACCCCCTGTACGAGATAGGCAATCTCTTCGCGCGGCAGCTCCTCTCCGCCGCGCTTGGCGCGGAGGATCTCGTAGACGGTTCTCACGGTTTCGGCTTCTCCCCTCCGCCGGCCCCCAGGCTCGCGCGGACTTTCTTGCGCCACTTGACGGCCGCGTCGAGCACGGCCGCGCGGTCGAGGGTGACCGGGCGGCGGTTCGAGAGGAGCCGCCTGCCGTCCACCCAGACGTCGGTCACGTCGGAAGCCTTGGCCGAATAGACGAGCGTCGAATAGACATCCTCGTATGGAAGAACGTGGGCGTTGCGCGGGTCGACGACGACGAGGTCCGCGCGCTTGCCCGTTTCGAGAGAGCCGGTCTTTTCACCGAGCCCGAGCGCCCGCGCCCCCTCGCGGGTCGCGGCGGCCAGGATCTCGCGGGCCGGAAGTACCGTGGGGTCCTCTGTCTTCATCTTCGCGAGCTTGCCAGTGAAGTCCATCGCCTCGAACATCGAGAGGTCGTTGTTCGAGCCGGCGGGACCGTCCGTGCCAATCCCCCAGACGAGCCCTTCCTTTTCCCAGGCCGCGACGTCCGCGACGCCCGACGAGAGCTTCATGTTCGACTCCGGGTTGTGCGACACCGCGACCCCGAACTGCCGGAGGAGGCCGCGGTCCGCCGCGTCCATCCAGATGGCGTGCGCACCGAGCATCGGTAGCTTCCGTCCGTCGGCGGGCCTGTCAAAGAACCCGATCGAGGAGAGGTACAGGACCGGGCTCTTTGCCCACTTCTTGCGGGCGTCCTCCAGCTCCTTCGGGCTCTCGGCGACATGGAAAAGCAGAGGGATTCCCTGGCGATGCGCGAAGTCGCGCGCGGCGAGGAGCGTCTCCTTCGAGCAGGTGTACACGGAGTGGGGCGCGGCGGCGGGCGTGATCCGCGGATGTCCCTTCCACCGCTTCACGAAGGCCTCCATGAACGTCAGGGTCTCCGGAAGGTCCTTGTGATCCGGCACGGGAAAGTCGATGAACGTCTCGCCGAGGACGGCGCGCAGGCCCGCCTTGTCCACCGCCCGGGCCGCGTCCGACTCGAAGTAGTACATGTCGGCGAACGTGGTGGTGCCGCCCTCGACCATCTCGTGGGCGGCGAGGAGCGTCCCGTCATAGACGAACCCGGCCGAGACGTTCTTTCCCTCAGCCGGAAAGATGTTCTCGGTCAGCCACCGATCGAGGGGCAGGTCATCCGCGAGGCCGCGCAGGAGCGTCATCGCGGCGTGCGTGTGAGTGTTGACGAGGCCCGGCAGGACGATCCGGCCCGTCGCGTCGTAGCGCGCGCCCGCGGCGTAGCGGGCCCCGATCTCGGCAGCCGAACCGACGGCGACGATTTCGCCCCCGCGCACCGCGACGGCGCCGGGCGAGAAGAGGGCGAACTTCTCGTCCACGGTGACGACCGTCCCGCCCGTGACGAGGAGGTCAACGCTCTCTTTCTTCGCTGGTGCCGCCGCCGCAAGGACGGCGACGGCGCCGAGAAGTGTGAGGAGCCGAGCTCCTCGTCTCACGTCTTACGTCTCACGTCTCACGCCCCTCAGAACTCGAACGGCTCGGGCAGGAGCTCGGACATCCGGTAGAGCTTCTTCACTCCCCCGGAGGTCGCCGAGACGACCGGTACGTCGCCGGCGAACTCCCACAGGATCTGGCGGCAGGCGCCGCAGGGCGGCGTGGGCGTATCCGCACCCGTGACGACCGCCACGGCCCGGAACCCGCGCACTCCCTCGGAGAGCGCTTTCCAGATCGCGACGCGTTCCGCGCAGACGGTCAGACCGTACGTCGCGTTCTCGACGTTGCAGCCGCCGAAGATCCGGCCGTCCTCCGTCTCGATCGCGGCTCCGACGGAGAACCCGCTGCGCCCGGCGACGGCGTTCCCGCGGCTCCGGGTCGCCTCGGCGATCAAGC
>JBKJVY010000240.1:0-4506 GCA_046717185.1 Thermoanaerobaculia bacterium | reverse complement strand
AGGTCTTCCGCCGCTTCTACTCCGACCCCGCCGGCGCGGTGACCCGGCCGCGTTTCGACCGGGACTGGGACCGCATGAAGGAGATCGCACTGGACGAACTTGCGAGGTGGAAGAAGAAGATTCCGCCCCGCAGCGACGCGGCGTTCGACGCTCTCCGGGAGGACGCCCTGGTGGCGTGCCGCACCTTCGTCCTGCGCGAAGAGACGCATTGCCGCAACGTCACCCCGAAGTGGTTCGAGGTCGGTTTCGGTCCGTCCCGCGAGTCGACCGACCCGCCGGGCGGCCCCGAACCGGTCCGGATCCCGCTCGGCCCGGGCGAGGATTTCCGCCTCTCGGGACGGATCGACCGGGTCGACGAGGAGTCGCCGGATGCGTACCAGGTCTGGGATTACAAGACCGGCAGCTCCTGGGACACTGCGGACCCGAAGCGGGGACGCGGCGGACGTCGCATCCAGGACGCCCTGTACGCCCAGGCTCTCGAGATCCTCCTCGCCCGCGGCGGGCGGCCGGGTCGCGTCGTCAAGTCCGGTTACTTCTATCCGGGACGCCGGGGTGAGGGAGAACGGTATGACGCGCCTCTGGACGTTACCGCGACGCGTCGGACGTTGACCGCGCTCTTCGATCTGCTCCGCGCGGGCGCCTTTCCGCATACGCCGTCGAAGGAGGACTGCTCGATCTGCGACTTCGGCAAGGTGTGCGGGAGCTCGGAGCTCGCCGCCGGCCGCGCGCGTGCGAAGCTCGAGAACGTTTCGGGCAACCCGGTGCTCGAGCCTTACCGGATCCTCAATCCCTCGTGAGCACCCGCGCACGATTCCGCCGCGACGAGACCGACCGCCAGGCCATCCGCACGGACCTCGAAACGAATCTGCTCGTCGAGGCGGCGGCGGGCACCGGGAAGACGACCAGTCTCGTGGATCGGATGCTTGCCCTCGTTCTCGAAGAAAAGGCCTCCGTCGACCGGATCTGCGCGGTCACGTTCACCGTCAAGGCTGCGGCTCAGCTCAAAGAGCGCTTCCAGGTCGGACTCGAACGGGCGATCGCGGCGGAGACGGACGAGACCCGGCGATCTCGACTTGCCGAAGCTCTCGAGGGGATCGACCGCGGCTTCATCGGGACCATCCACTCCTTCTGCGCGCGCTTGCTGCGGGAACGCCCGGTCGAAGCCGGCGTCGATCCGGAGTTCGTAGAACTCGACGAGACCGAAGACCTCCTGCTCCGTCAGGAGGCCTGGGAGCGTTACAAGCAGACGCTTTTCCTCGAGTCCCATCCGATTCTCGCGGAGCTCGGCGGCTACGGGATGGCGATCGACCTTCTCCGTCAGGCCTATCAGTGCCTCGCCTCGAACCCCGAGGTGGAACCGGCGGTTGCCCACCGCCTACCGGAGCCTCGATTCGACCTCGAGAAAGAACGCGTGCTCGGCTTCCTCGCCGCTGCGGAAAAGGAGCTCCCTCCCCGAGCGCCCGATGCCCGAACGGACCAGCTCCAGAGGAAGCTCTACGGCGCTCAGCGTCTGAAGGAGATTCTCGACTTCGATCGCTCCGCGTCAGTCGTCTCGCTCTTCGAGAAGTTTCAGGGGCAGGGAAAGGTCATACAGAAGCTCTGGCCGAACGCGGCCGCCGCGAAGAAGCTGCAGGACGACTTCGACACGCTCGTCGCGGAAGTCGTCAACCCTGCCCTCGGCCGGTGGCGCGAGTTCCTCTATCCCCTCGTCATCGAGGCGGTGAAGCCGGCGGTCGGGGTGTTTCGGCGCTTGCGCCGGGAACGGGGAGCGCTCGACTTCGGAGATCTCCTCCTTTCCGCCCGCGATCTGCTGCGCGACCACCCCGACGCGCGGCGGGAATTTCAGAGGCGTTTCACGCCCATCCTCGTGGACGAGTTTCAGGACACCGATCCGATCCAGGCCGAGGTTCTCCTCTATCTGACGGGCCGTCAGGCCGACGAGAAGGACTGGCGCCGTCTCGACCCGCTGCCGGGCTCCCTCTTCGTCGTCGGGGACCCCAAGCAGTCCATCTACCGGTTCCGCCGCGCCGACATCGAGACGTACGAGCGGGTGCGCGAGCGGATACTCGCATCCGGGGGCCGCGTCCTGAAGCTCACGACGAACTTCCGGTCGTGCCCCGAGATCTGCGACTGGGTCAATGGGGTCTTTTCGACGATCTTCCCGGCCTCGTCCTCGCGAGAGCAGGCCGCCGACGCGCCTCTCGTCCCGGATCGTTCAAACGCCGGCGGCTTCGCCGGAGCCGTGCGCCTGGACGTCGTTGCCTCGGGCAAGACAAGGGAGGAGGTGGCGCAGGCCGACGCCGTTCGAATCGCATCCTGGATTCGCGCGGCGATCGACGCGAGGGTGCAGATTGCTCGTGAAGGAAACCGCGCTGCGGAGCCCGGCGATTTCCTGATCCTCTTTCGCTCCAAGAAAATGATGGGCCTGTACGCGCAAGAGCTCGAACTGCGCGGAGTTCCTTACGAGATCGCGGGTGGGGGCGCGTTCAGCGACTCGGAGGATCTCCGCGACTTGCTTCCGCTGCTCGAGAGCCTCGTGGATCCCGACGATCCCGTTGCGCTGGTGGCCACGCTGCGCGGGCCGCTGTTCGGCGTGGACGACGACGCGCTCTACCGCTTCCACCGGGGCGGCGGCCGGTTCCACCTGTTCGGTCCGCCTCCGGCAGGAACGGACGCGCGAATCGTCCGGGCGTTCGGCGTCCTGCGGGATTCGTTCGGCCTGTCGAGGCGGCTCCCGCCGGCGGCCGCACTCTCACGCATTGCCGGCAACGTCGGTGCGATAGCTTACGGCGGCGCGAGGGAGCTCGGGGGGACGCGGGCGGGCAACCTCCTCAAGGCGATCTCGATCGCGCGTGCACTGTCCGCCGACGGAGAGTCGTTTGCGGCGATCGTTCGCCACCTCCGGCAGCTGAGCGAGGCGAGCGACACCGAGGAGATGAGCATCCGACCCGGCGCGGTCCGGGCGGTCCGTCTGATGACGCTCCATCGCGCGAAGGGGTTGGAAGCGCCGATCGTATTCCTGGCAGAACCCGGGGGCGAGTGGGACGCCCCCATCGACTGGTGCGTCGGCCGCGACGCCGAGCCGCCGCAAGCCTGGCTCCGGGTCGTCCGGCCCGACCGCGGCGAGTGGAAATCGGGGGAGGAAGTCGCGCGGCCGGTCGGGTGGAGCGATCGGGAAGTGGTCGAGCGGCTCTTCCGCGAGGCCGAGAAGGACCGGCTGCTCTACGTCGCAGCCACGCGAGCCGCCGATCTTCTCGTGGTCAGCGCAGGACCCAGCGAAGGCAGAAGTCCCTGGGCAAAGCTGGCGGGGAGGATCTCGCGAACGCTGCCGGATTTACCCGCGGACTCCAGGAGCGTCGCGGCAATCGCCGCGCCTCCCGATCTCTCCCCCGACCTCGAGGAGTTCCGCAGGAAACGGGAATCACGGCGAGACGCCGCGGTCGGCGAGAGCTACCGGATCGCGCAGGTCACGAAGCTCGCGCACGAGGCTGCGGGGGCCATCCCGTTCCGCGCTCGGACCGGGCGCGGAATGTCCTGGGGACGAGTGATCCACCGGCTGCTCGAGGGAGCGATGAAGGATCCCGCGCTCGATCTGCGTCTCTACGCCGCCAACCTGCTCGTGGAGGAGGAGCGTCCTGCCGATGAGGTGGATGAGGCGGTTCGCCTCGTGGAGTCCGTCCGGGGTTCTGGCATCTGGAAGCGCGCCCTCGCCGCGAAGCGCAGGTTCACGGAGATCCCCTTCGCGTTGATGGCGGCCCGGGAAGATCTTGGCTTCTCCGACGGACCGTCAGAGACACTCCTCCAGGGAGCGATCGACCTCGTCTTCGAAGAGGACTCGGGCTGGACGCTCGTCGATTACAAGTCCGACACGATCGCCGGCAATCTCGACGAGCTCGTCTCGTTCTACTCGCCGCAGATCGAAATGTACCGACGTTACTGGGAGAAGCTCACCGGGCAGCCGACGAAGGCCGGCCTCTTCTTCGTGCAGACGGGCGACGAAGTGTGGCCGGAGGCGATGTAGTCCTTACTTTTTCCTGGCCGCTTTTTTCGCTGTCCCGCTCTTCTTTCTCCCGGTGGAAGCGGGTTTCCGGGGGGTCGCCGTGCGACGCGAAGCGGATGCCTTCCGCGTTGCGGGCTTCCTGGCCGGGGGCTTCTTCGCCGTTTTTGCCCGAGAAGACGTTTCTTTCTGCGCGCGGTCTGCAGGCGGTTCTGCCGACAGCGACCGCGTCGGCTCGGGACGCTCGAAGTAGAGACCCTTCGTCATGCGGTCGGGGTGCTGCTGTGAAGCGGGCTTCGCGGCGATCGCTCGCGCGAGACGCCCCGCGGCCGCGTCGTCCTGGCGATCGCGTCCGGCGGTCTTGTAGTAACCGGGATGGACGTTGCTCTTCTTGCTCATGCCTCGACCTTTCTTTCCGGCGAGTTGCCGCGTGGTGGTGCGCCCGGCTTGTATCGGAGCGTCGCCGCGACGCCACCCGTCTCGGCCAGGAGCTCCGAGTTTTCGACAAA
>JBKJVY010000239.1:0-4937 GCA_046717185.1 Thermoanaerobaculia bacterium | reverse complement strand
GGTCGGGAGGAAGGACACGCCGGGGAGCCGCAGCTTCCCGAGCGCGTCGACGAGCTCGAGCGGGTCGAGCCACGGCGCGCCGAAGGTCTCGAACGGCCTCGCGGTGCCACGCCCCTCCGAGAGGTTGGTGCCTTCGAGGAGGCACATTCCCGGATAGACGCGCGCCGCGGCGACGGTCGGGATGTTCGGCGAGGGGGGGACCCACGGCAGACCGGTCTCCTCCCACGGAGTGTCCCGGCCCCACGCGCCGACCGGTGACACGACGAGGTCGAGATCGAGCCCCCGCTCCGCCGCGAGGAGGAGCGCGAGCTCTCCCGAGGTCATGCCGTGTCGAACCGGGATCGAGTGAAGCCCGACGAACGAGAGGAAGCCGGGCTCTTGAGGCGCGCCTTCGACGCTCCCTCCGAGGGGGTTCGGTCGGTCGCAGACGACGAACCGTTTGCCGAGCTCAGCGCACGCTTCCATGGCGAGGAGCATCGTCCAGTTGTAGGTGTAGTACCGGCTCCCGACGTCCGGCACGTCGAAGACGACCGCATCGACGTCGGAAAGGTCCTCCGGCCTCGGCTTCAGGCTTTCGCGGGTCGATCCATAGAGAGACACGACGGGAAGGCCGGTCTCGCGGTGCGTCGAGGAGGAGACGTCTTCCATGTAGACCGCGCCGCCGTCGACTCCGTGCTCCGGCCCGAAGAGGCGCGTGAGCCGGATCCCCGGAAGGCCGAAAAGCGCCTTCCAGGACGGCATCCCGCCGGAGGTCAGGCCGGAGGGGTTCGTAACGAGCCCGATCCGCCGCCCCGCGACGGGGGAAGAGTCGGCGAGGAGGGCTTCGATTCCGAGGACCGTTCGCGGCGGGGAAAAGCTCAAGCGCCTTCGATCTCGGGGTCCGGACGCGGGTGGTCGGGCTTCTCCCCGCGCACGAGCTCGACGGCGTGCGGCAGGAGCTCCGCCACGGCACGGAGGCAGTCGGCGGCGCCCTTCGGAGAGCCGGGAAGCGCGAGAACAACGACGCGTCCACGAACCCCGGCGACCTGGCGGGAAAGATAGGCGGCGGCGAAGTCCTGCCCGGTCTCCGCCCTCATTTTTTCCGCGAGCCCCGGCGCCTCGAAGTCGATCACTTGCCGCACCGCCTCCGGAGTCCGGTCGCGGGGAGAGAGGCCCGTTCCCCCGGTGAGGACGACAACGTCGACGGCGCCCGAGTCCGCTCGCTCGCGAACGATCCTGGCGATCTGCGCGCGTTCATCCGCGACCGTCTCGCGCGAAACGACCTCGTATTCGACCCCGGAGTCGGCGAGCGCTTTCTCGCAGGCGGGCCCGCCTCGGTCTTCCCGATCTCCCGACGCAACTCCGTCGGAGACGGTCACGACCGCGACCCGGATCGGAACTCTCATTCTCGCTCTCCCGCCTCCCTCGAATGCGCAACCGCCGCCGGCGGTTACTATAGTTCCGATGTCTCTCATGGACACCCGCGGCCGCCCGCTCGGAAGCCTGCGCGTCTCCGTGACCGACCGTTGCAACCTCCGCTGTGAGTACTGCATGCCGGAACGGGACTACGTCTGGTTGCCGCGGGCGGAGATCCTCACGTTCGAAGAGGTCGCGCTCGTGGTCGAGGCGTTCTCGCGGCTCGGCGTCGACCGCGTGCGGCTGACCGGCGGGGAACCGCTCCTGCGCCGCGAGCTGCCTCGCCTCGTGTCGCAACTTGCCGCTTCCGGGCGACTCTCCGACCTGGCGCTCACGACGAACGGCGTGCTCCTCGCCGGGCAGGCGCGGGACCTGCGCGCCGCGGGGCTCCACCGGGTGACGGTCTCCCTCGACACGCTGCGTCCGGAACGGTTCGAAGCTCTCACCCGGTTCGACCGGCTCGGCCGCGTGCTCGAAGGGCTCGAGGCGGCGGCGCGCGAAGGCTTCTCGCCGCTCAAGATCGACACGGTCGTCGTGCGGGGAGTCAATGACGACGAGATTGCCGCGCTCCTCGAGTACGGACGCGGGCTCGGCGCCGAGGTCCGCTTCATCGAGTACATGGACGTCGGCGGGGCGACGCGGTGGTCCGGCGCGCAGGTTGTTTCCCGCGCGGAGATCCTCGGGACGATCGCCCGCCGCTACGGGACAACCTCTCCCCTTCCCCGCGGCGGCACGGCGCCCGCCGAGCGGTTCACGCTGCCCGACGGCACGGTGTTCGGCATCGTCGCCTCGATGACGGTGCCGTTCTGCAGCGCATGCGACCGTAGCCGCCTCACCGCCGACGGCATCTGGTACCTCTGCCTCTACGCGTCCGCCGGAACGGACCTTCGGAAGCTCGTTCGCGCGGGAGCGTCGGTCGAAGAGCTCGCCGCGGCGATCGCCGCGGTGTGGCGCGGCCGGGCCGATCGGGGCGCCGAGGAACGACTGGCCCGCCTCGACCGCCCGCCGGTCCTTCCCGCCGACGCCCTTCGCAGCGACCCGCACCTCGAGATGCACACGCGCGGAGGATGACGCTTTCGGAAGGCGACGATCGGCCCGGGTGGGCGTACTACGGCGCGATGGCCCTCTTCGTCGGCATTCTCGGCTTCGCGATCCTCGGGCTCGTCCGATCTTCCTCGCCGGGCGGCGCCGGTAGCGTCTCGAGCCGGCTCGCACCCACGAAAGGGCCCGATCCCGGGAGCGTTCTCGCCGCCGGGCCGGCGCCCACAATCCGCATTCCACCGGCCACGTCGAGCGTCGCGACGCCGCCGCCCAGCCGAACCTACATTCACCCGCCCCCCGAGTCGGAAGCGGTCTATTCCGACCCCGCTGTCGAACCCCGCCGGTAGGGGCCGGAGCGCCCGCCGGTCTTCTCGATCAGGACGATCTCGCGAATCTCGATCGAGCGGTCGAGCGCCTTCGCCATATCGTAGAGCGCGAGGCACGCCCCGGCGACCGCCGTCAACGCCTCCATCTCGACGCCGGTTCGCGCCATGGTGGAAACGGTCGCGGTCACGACGACTTCGCGGGAGCGGCCGTCGAGATCGCACTCGACCGTGACGGAGTCGAGGACGATCGGGTGCGCGAGAGGAACGATCTCCGAGGCCCGCTTGGCGGCGAGGATTCCCGCGAGCCGGGCCACCGCGAGTGCATCCCCCTTGGAGAGGCTTCCGCTCGCGAGCGCTTCGAACGCCGTTTTGCCCATCCGGACCCGGCCGCGCGCGACCGCGCGGCGGCGCGTCGTCGTCTTTCCGCCGATGTCCACCATGCGGGCGCGGCCCCGCGAGTCGAGGTGAAGCGTCGATTTCCGGAGACCCGTCGCGCGGGGGCGTCGAGGTCTCTTCGGCGGAGCGCCCCCCGCGCTCACGCGCGCTCCCGATGGGCGACGTAATCGGTCAAGACATTCAGGTTCGCGAAGGAGTTCCCGCTCGGGTCGATCGTCCGCCACTCGCGCTCGGGCAGGACCTCGGCGCCCACCTCTTCGGCGAGCCCGGCGAGCGACAGCGCCCCGCGAGCCATGCGACCGGCGGCGGTCGGAGCCACGGCGCGGCGCCAGACGGCGGCGAGCGGCTGAAGGCGGCCGTCGGCCTCCGGCACCAACGCCGGGGCAGCGGTCTCGAGACCCCGTCGAGCGATCTCCCGCACGACGTCGGCGGTCAGCGCCGGCAGGTCGACCGCAAGCACGAAGGCCCGGTCCTCGACCTCTTCCAGGAAGCGGAGGAGACCGTGGATGGCCGCCAACTCGGGCGAGCGGTCGAGGAGAACGGTCGCGGGGCCGACCGTGTAGTCCGGCGGCGCTTTCAGGACGACGAACACCTGCGAAAAGAGCTTCGAGAGCCTCTCCGTCTGAAACTCGAGGAGGTTTCCGGTGCCCCAGGGGAGCGTCGCTTTCGCCCGGCCCATGCGCCGCGAGGCGCCGCCGGCGAGGACGGCCGCCGGCATGGGAAGCTTCACCCGGAAGATGCTAGCAGGTTGCATGATCTCGGTGATCGTCCCGATCAAGAACGAGCCGCCCGAGGTGGCGAAGCGATTCGCCCGGTTCACGCATCCGCGTGAAGAAGTCGAGCTCCTCGTCGCCGACGGCAGCGGGGACGAGCGGACCCGTGAGGCGTTCCGAAAGACCGGGGCGCGCGTGCTCTCCCTACCCGGCACGCGGGGGTCGCGTCTCGCGCAAGCCGCCGCGAGCGCTCGCGGAGACGTGCTCTTCTTCCTGCACGCCGACTCCCGGCCGCCCGACGACGCGCCCGCGCTCATTCTGCAATCGCTCGCCCGCGGCGCCGACGCCGGCGCGTTCTCTCTCGCCTACGAAGACGCGGACCGTCGCATGCGGTGGATCGCGTGGTGGGCGAACCGCCGGTCGCGCCTCGGAATGCCCTTCGGCGATCAGGGAATTTTCTGTCGGCGATCGGTGTACGAGCGCGTGGGCGGATTTCGCGACCTGCCGATTTGCGACGACCTGGACCTCGTGAGGCGCCTCCGGAAATCCGGCGCCTTCGTCGTGCGGCCGGAGAAGACGGTGACCTCGCCCCGGCGCTACCGGGAGGTCGGGGCGCTCCGGCAGGTGCTTCGGACGTGGCGGGTTCTCGTCGGCTACTACGCGGGTGTCTCGCCCGACACCCTCACGCGCTGGTACGAGGGACGTCCGCCCCGAAATGGTCGAGAGTCAACGGCTCGAGGAGAATGACCGGGGCGAGACTCATCCTTTTACGCTGTCATCCCGAGGACCGCAGATCCGAGGGAGCCTGCCCTGAGCGGAAGACGGGAGTCGAGAGGGACACAGATCCCTCGCTTCGCTCGGGATGACAGGAAAGCGCCTGTCATTCCGAGAAGCGAAGCGACGAGGAATCTGGTCTCCTTTACCGAAGGAACACAGATCCCTCGCTGCGCTCGGAATGACAGGAAAGCGCCTGTCATTCCGAGAAGCGAAGCGACGAGGAATCTGGTCTCCTTTACCGAAGGAACACAGATCCCTCGCTTCGCTGGGGATGACAAGGAGGGCGAAG
>JBKJVY010000238.1:0-2900 GCA_046717185.1 Thermoanaerobaculia bacterium | reverse complement strand
ATCATCACGGACGCCAACGTCCAGGGCGCGCCGGACCTCGTCATCGAGATCCTTTCCCCGAGCAACAAGGCGTACGACCGGAAGAGGAAGTTGCGCGAATACGAAAAAGCCGGCGTTTCGGAGGCCTGGTATCTCGATCCCGAGAAACGGACCGGCGAGATCCTCAACCTGGGTTCGGACGGCCGATACGTCGTGACCACTGAGCTTTCCGAGAATGCGGCGATCGCATCGTCGGTCCTGCCCGGATTCTCGATCAAGCTGGACAGTATCTTCGGCGCGTAGCGGCCAGGGCGCACTTTTCTCCGACTCACTGGTGCTGGGCCCAGATTCCTCGTCGCTCCGCTCCTCGGAATGACAGAAGATGCTGTCATCCCGAGCGAAGCGAGGGATCTGGTTCCCTCGGGCCTGCACCCTAGTCTTTGACCCGGTAGTCCTCTCGAAGCCGGCGCAGGTCTTTCAGCGCACCGCGGAGCACACCGATCAAACGCGGCACCTCGCGCCCGTAGTACTTCATCTCCGGATCACAGTCGGTCAGGCCGTAAATCGCCTCGTCCTTCTCCAGGCGATCCTTCTCGAAGGTCAGCCTCTCGATCAGCTCGTCGAGCTCCGAGCGCAGGACGAACGCGATGTCCCGCACGCCGAGGAATCGGCTGCATTGCGGACAGTGGACCTCTTCGCTGCCGGTGTCCGGCACTCCGTCGATAACGAACTGCCGCTCGCAGCGCGGGCACTCGAAAACCTCAGGAATCATGACCAGGATCGAGTTTAACCCCGCGTCGGCTCCCTCTCCCCTCGGGGGAGAGGGTCGGGGTTGAGGGTCTTCAGACCGCGTCGCTCTTCGACGTGAAGTTGAAGTCCCGCGCGCGGATCGCCGGCACGACCATGTCGCCCGTCGACTCCGCCGCACTCATCGCCTCGATGTTCTTCAGGAGGTTGACCGGGCTGTCGTTGAAGCGGAAGTTGTTGACCGCGGCCACGACCTTGCCCTTCTCGATCAGCCATACGCCGTCGCGGGTGAGACCGGTCAGCTGTACCGTCTGCGGGTTGACGGTCCGGATGTACCAGAACCGCGTGACGAGAAGGCCCCGATCGGTGCCCGCGATCAGATCCTCGACCGTCCCGGTCCCCCCTTCCATTACGAGGCCGCCGGATTGCGGGAGCGGCTCCCCTTCGATCTTCTTTGCCCAGTAGCGGTCGGCAGGCAGGTTCTTCAAGACGCCCTTCTCGACCCACGTCGTCTTCCTCGCCGGAAGGCCGGCGAAATTGCCGCCGCCGAAGCCCCCGAAACCGAGAAAGCCGCCGCCGGCGCCGCCGATCCAGGGTCTCCCCGCCAGGCGCGGGTCGAACGGATCGGATCGGATCGTCACGCTCTCGGCGAAGAGCTTTTCACCGATCCGGTTTCCGCCGCCCGGCTTGGAAAAGAAGCTTCGCCCCTCGTCCGCCGCTCGCCGCGAAAACCCGTTGGTGAGGTTCTCGACGAGATCGGTGACGGCGCGCGGCTCGAACACGACGGTGTAACGGCCGGGCTCGAGGTCCCGCGGATTCGCGCTCTCCTGCGCCTTTTTCGCCGCGCGGCGCGCGAGCTCCGCGGCGGGAATCGCGGCGAAGTTCGGGGCTTCGAGCCCCGCCCAGCCGGAGCCCGTGCCGTCGTCGGTTCGCATCGTCGTCGAGAAGCCGGCCGTCGTCGCCGTGAAAAAGCCGAAGTTGCCCTTCTTGCTCGCGAGGGCCGACCACCGCACGGTGTTCTCCGAGAAGCCGGAGGCGTTCAGCTTTCTGCCGCGCGCGAGCTCGAGCGCGGCCTGGACCCCGCCCCGGCGCTCGGGCGCCCCGGCCTTCATCGTTGCCGCATGGAAGGCCTTGATCTCCGGGTATTTCTGCGGCGGAAGACCGTCCATCCACTCCGGGTCGACGCTCGCCGCGGCCATCACCTCTTCGCTCCGAGCGACCGCGGTCTGGAGCGACGGCGGATCCGTGGCGTTCAACCTCACGGTGCCGCTCTTTCCGCCGCCGCGGCTCACGACCGCGATCGTCAGGTCGTCCGCAGATCCCGAAGTCGTCACGTCGTTCGCCGCGAAGCGCGTGTGACCGGCCCGGCTCGACTCGAGCCAGACCTCACACTCCGGCGCCTTCGAGTAGGAGAGAACCTTCTCCGCGAGTTTTTTCGCTTCGTCCCTCGTCCAGGCCATCGGCTACTCCGTCTTCAGGACGTTCACTTGCCGGAACCGCGCCGGCGCGCATCCATGACTCATCGCGTTGATCTGCGACGGCTGTCCCTTGCCGTCGGCGTTCAGGCCGACGTTTTCCCAGAGCGGCTCGCCGCCGATCCCGTCGCACGCGCCCCAGAAGTCGGGGGTGCGGCTCTGGTAGGCGACGTCCGCGATCATCGCGCCCATCTTGCCGCCCTTGATCTCCCAGAAGGCGTCGCCGCCGAACTGGAAGTTGTAGCGCTGATGGTCGATCGAATAGGAGCCGCGCCCGTCGATGAGCACGCCGTCGTCGACGCCGGAGACGAGGTCGGCGAGCGTCGTCGCCGCATTGCCCGGCGCGAGCCAGACGTTCGGCATCCGCTGGAACGGCACGGACGCGTAGGAGTCGGCGTAACAGCAGCCCATCGACTCGTTCTGCCCGATCAGGTGCGCCTGGTCGCGGATCGTCTGGTAGCCGACGAAGATCCCCTCCTTGATGATCGGGAACTGCCGGGTCTTCACCCCGTCGTCGTCGTAGCCGCACGTCGAGAGGCTCTCCTTGCGCGTCCGGTCACCGTTGAAGTTCACGATTGGCGAGCCAACGCGGAACTTCCCGAGCTTGTCGGTGGTCAGGAAGGACGTCCCGGCGTAGTTCGCCTCGTAACCGAGCGCGCGGTCGAGCTCCGTCGAGTGTCCGATCGACTCGTGGATCGT
>JBKJVY010000237.1:0-3194 GCA_046717185.1 Thermoanaerobaculia bacterium | reverse complement strand
CGGTTCGAGCCGCGGATCGCCTCGGAGAGAGTCGCCCACGCGCGCGCGAGTCGGCGGGGCGGAAGAGTCTCTTCGACGGAATTCATGCCGCGGTCAGGTCGTCACTCTGAGCGGTTAGCGAATGGCGGATAGCTAGTTTGCCAGCGCCTGGCCCAGGTCCTCGATGATCTCCTCGGTCGCTTCGAGGCCGACCGACATGCGGATGAGCCCGTCTCCGATGCCGAGCCGGGCGCGGTCCTCGCGCGCCATGCCGGCGTGCGACGTGAGAGCCGGCTGGGTCAGAAGGGTTTCGACGCCGCCGAGGCTCGGCGCCCTGATCGGCAGCCGGGTCGCGTCGATGAAGCGCCGCGCGGCATCGACGCCGCCTGCCATCTCGAATGAGAGCATGCCCCCGAATCCGCCTTCGAAAAGGCGGTTCGCACGCTCGTGGCCGGGGTGGCTCGCGAGCCCGGGATAGTTCACGCGCGAGACCTCGGGCCGGCCGTCCAGGAACGTCGCAATCTCGAGCGCGCTCGCGTTCTGATGCCGCACGCGGACCGCGAGGGTCTTCATCCCGCGGTGCAGCAGGAACGCCGCGTGCGGATCGAGCGATCCGCCCAGGTGGTTGAGCTTCCGTTTGATCCGGGCGACGAGCGCGGCCGAGCCGATGACGGCCCCGGCGACGATGTCGGAGTGCCCGTTCATGTACTTCGTGCAGCTGTGGAGGGAGAGGTCGAAGCCATGCTCGAGCGGCCGGAAGTTGACCGGCGTCGCGAAGGTGTTGTCGATCAGGGAGACGAGCCCGTTCGACCGGGCGAACTGGGCGATTCCCTCGAGATCTCCCACCTCCATCAGCGGGTTCGTGATCGCCTCGACATAGATCGCCTTCGTCTGTGGCCGGAGCCGAGACTTCCAGCTCTGCGGGTCGTCGGCGTCCACGAAGTCGTAGGAGATGCCGAAAGCGGCGAAATCCTGCGTCAGGAAGTCGTGCGTTCCGCCGTACAGGCATTTCTGAGCGAGCAGGTGGTCCCCGGCCGACAGGAGCGAGAGGAGCGACGTTGAGATGGCCGCCATGCCGCTCGACGTCACGAGCGCTGCCTCGCCGTTCTCGAGCGCGGAGAGCTTGCCGTGCAGGGCGACGTGGTTGGGCGTGTTGTTGAGCCGGATGTACTGGAGGTCGTGATAGTCGGTCTCCCCGGCGTACTCAAACATCGCGGATTGGAAGATCGGCATGCTGACGGCGCCCAGGATGCGGGGCTCCGGCTCGCCCGCGTGAATCAGCTTCGTCTCGAGGCGGCGGAAATCCCTCGTCATCGCGTCTCCCCCGGTGCAGTTCGTTCGATTGGGACTCGGGCCGGGCCGAGAGGTTATTACGACCCCGCGTGCGCCCGGGTTGCCCCCTTTGAAGGGACGAGGAACGAGATGGCGCGCGCGACCACGCCCGGATCGTGGACGATCCGGCGGTGCCCGAGACCTTCGGTCGAGACGAGCTCCGCTCCGGGCCACGCGGCCGCGATCGCGGCGCCGTCCTCCCAGGCGACGTCGCGGTCGTCGGGGTCGTGGAACACGAGCAGGGGAGCGGTCATCTGCCGTGCCGCGCCCAGCACGTCGAAATCCTCCCACCGGGTGCCGAAGCGTTTCTCGATCTTCGCCTTCATGCGGGCGAGCAGCGCCGGTGCGAGACCGACCAGGTCGGCAAACCGCGCGCTGTAGCCGGCCGGATCGGCCGCCGGGGCGAGGAAAACCGCGCGGCCAACGGCGAGGCCGCGTCCCATCGCGAGCGTCGTCGCCGCCCCGCCCATCGAGTGCGCGACGACCGCATCGATCGGGCCGAACCGGCGCCCGACCGCTTCGATCGCCGAGATGAACTGGGGAAGCGACGACAGCTTCCCGGCCGACGCCCCGTGGCCCGGCGCGTCGAAGGCGACGACCGAGAGTCCCGCTTCCGTCAGAGGCGCGACGAATGAGGCGAGACGCGCTCCGCGGCTCCCCCAGCCGTGGACGAGCAACACGGCCGGCCCCTGCCCCCACCGCCACACGGCGAGCCGCTGGCCATTCAGGGACAGATCTATTTTCTGACCCGTCGCGAGCGCGGCCCGCTCGCTTTCCGAACCCTTGTGGCCGGGCGGCCGGCGGAAGAGGGCCACGGCGAGCTCGGCCGCGACCGCGGGTGCGATCGGCGTAAGACCGCGGAAGAGACTCCGCACGACGCTCAAGCGAACGTTCGTGCTTTTTTTGGGGTAGGGAGCGGGTCGGCTGGTCATGCGGTGCCTTTCGTTCGCAGATCTAGGCGGTGCGGCGGCGCCGGCGAGCGGAGGAGAGCAGCCGCTCGAACGCCGCGTGGGCGCGCGCTTCCGCGAGCGGGTCTCGCAGGAGCCGCGCCGCGTGGTGGAAGCCGAGCATGATGGCGTAGAGGTCGTGCGCGAACTCGTCCGGCCCGACGTCGTTGCGAAAGTCGCCTTGCGCGACGCCGGTCGAGAAGACGATGCCGACCATCTCGAGCCACCCTTTCTGAAGAGCGACGAGCCGGTCGCGAACCGGCCCCGGGCGGTCGTCGAGCTCCGCCGCCGCGGCGACGAATAGGCATCCCCCCCGCCCGGAGCTCGACTTCGTCCAGGCGAGCCAGCGCTCGAAGAGGGCGACAACTCGGGGCTCGCCCCGCGGCTCTCGGACGGCAGGGCGCACCACCTCGTCGACGAACCGTTCGGCGGCGGCGTCGAGCACCTGGACCTGGAGCGCTTCCTTGGAGCGGAAGTGCGCGAAGAGCCCGCTCTTGGAGAGTCTGAGGTCGGTCGCGAGGCGGCCGATCGTCAGCCCCTCCAGGCCGATCTGCCTTGCCAGCTGGACACTGCGGTCGAGAATCGCCGCGCGCGTTGCCTCGCCCTTCCTCATCCAGAAATAAGAGCACGAACGTTCGTTTTATGTCAAGATGCCCCCATGAACGATCTTTCTGAGATCCTTTCGCTCGCCGGCAATTGGACTGGCACCTATCGCCTCATCGTCGACCCAACGCAACCCGCGAGCGTCTCTCCGACCACCGCCACGCTCTCGCCCGTCGCCGGCGGACACTTCGCCCGCCTCGACTACATCTGGGAAGACAAAGGCAAGCGGCAGGACGGCTCCCTCCTCGTTGGCTTCGAGAAGGAGCGCAGCGTCGCGACGGCGGTTTGGGTCGACTCCTGGCACATGAGCAACAAGGTCATGGTCTGCGAGGG
>JBKJVY010000236.1:0-8258 GCA_046717185.1 Thermoanaerobaculia bacterium | reverse complement strand
CCGGAGCGGTAGGACCGCTCCACGTCGTCCCAGACCTTCATTTTCTCGGCCTTGTCCTTCGACAGGACGACGTAGCCGTTCTGGTCTTCCGTCCGCTCGAGGAGGACGTCGACGGCGTCTCCCTCGTGAACGGTTACGTTGCCGGAAAAATCGGTGAACTCGGCTAGCGCGATGATCCCCTCGGACTTATAGCCGATGTCGACGATGACTTCGGATGGGGTGATCGCGAGCACCCGTCCCCGGATGATCTGACCCTCCTGAAGGTTCTTGAACGAGTTCTCATATTGAGCCAGCAGGTGCTCGTACTCCTGTGGCGATAGTTCTTCTTCGGTTTGCATCGGTTCGGTCTGACGACCCCCTTTTTCGTTCTCACCAGGCATTGGACAGGGAAGACCCCCTCATAAGTCTCTGAAAACGCGAAATATACTTCCCAGCCCTCGACTTAGTCAACAAGGTGCGAAGCGGGGGTCAGGTCCGGCGGACCGCACCCCACCCCCGTTGATTCGGCTACAACGCTCTTATCCTGGCTTCGAGCTCGTCCACCACTTCCTCGACGCTCCGGCGGCCGGAATCGACGGCGACGTACCGGTCGTCCAGGGTCAATGGAGAGTCGGACCGGGTCGAATCCGCCCGGTCCCGGCTCTCGATCTCCGCGCGGACGACGTCGGGGGGCTGGGGGGTCCCGAGCCGGGCGAGCTCCCGGGCCCGCCTATCCGCCCGGACCTCGAGGGGCGCGGTCAGAAAGAACTTGTGCGGCGTGTCGGGGAACACCCGGGTGCCGATGTCTCTTCCTTCGAGGACCCCTCCCCGCGTCGCGGCGAGAAGGCGCTGGGAGGTGACCAGCCTACGGCGGACGGCGGGGATTGCGGACACCGCCGACGCATAGAGGGAGATCTCCGGGAGGCGGATCTCCCGCGAGACGTCGCGGCCGTCGAGCCGGACCCGCGTCTCCCCCTCGCAGGAGAGGTCGAGGTCGATGTGGATCGAGTCGGCGATGGCCTCCACCGCGGCCGGGTCGCCCAGCGGCAGCGGGACCCCCCGATCGCGGACCGCCAGCCCGACCGCGCGATACATGGCCCCGGTGTCGATGTACGGCACACCGAGCCTCGCCGCGAGAGCCCGGGCGACCGTGGATTTGCCCGCGCCTGAGGGACCGTCGATCGCGACGATGGGAGGAGATGAAGTCAGCACGGAACTCCGGAATTCAGCGATTCGGCGTCGGCCCGGGCGGCTTGGGACCGGCGCGGCGAAGCCGCTCGACCTCGCCCGGCGTCAGGGGCCGCCACGCGCCGGTCGGAAGGGTGGCGTCGCGGATCGGCCCGATCGCGACCCGTTTCAGTTTCGAGACCGGGTGGCCGATCGCCTGGAACATTCGCCGGATCTGGCGGGTCCTCCCCTCCTTCAGCACGACCTTCAGCCAGGTGTTTCCCTCGTCCCCACGCGCGGTCGTCGAAATCCGCTCGATCTCCGACGGGTGAGTCGGCCGGCCGTCGAGCGGAATCCCCCGGCGCACCTTGGCGAGCTTCGCCTCGGTCGGAACGCCGGAGACCTTGACCCGATACTCCTTCGGCGGGCCGGTCGAGGGGTGCGTGACCTGTGCGGCGAGGTCGCCGTCGTCGGTCAGGAGCAGGAGCCCCTCGGTCTGGACGTCCAGTCGGCCGACCGGCTTCACGGCGCGGGAGAGGCCGCGCGGGAGGAGGTCGAGGACGGTGTGCCGGGACTCGGGGTCGTGGACGGTCGTCACGTATCCGCGCGGCTTGTTCAAGAGCACGTAGGACTTCTCCCGCGTCCGCGCCGCGATCCGCTTGCCGTCCACACGGATGGCGTCACGTTCCCGGTCCGCGCGGTCGCCGAGCTTCGCGACCTGTCCGTTGACGCGGACACGGCCTTCGCGGATCCACTCTTCCGCCTCGCGGCGCGACGCAAGGCCGGCCTCGGCGATCAGCTTCTGAATCCGTACGGCGGCCACGGCTACGACCGTTCCTCCTCTTCTTCTTCCTCTTCCTCGTCTTCTTCCTCTTCCGGGACCTCGTTGTCGTCAGCGCCGTCGTCGTTGTCGTGGTCCGAGCTCCGCCCCGCCGTCGGCTGGGGCGGCTCGGGGAGAGCGGCGCTGGTGGAGAGCGCCCCCTCCCCTTCGACCGTCGCGGCGAGGTCTTCGGCGAGCTCGTCGGGCTGGGGCAGGTCCTCGATCTCGTCCAGACCGAATCGGACCAGGAAGTCGCGGGTCGTCCTGTATAGGAAAGGCGTTCCGACGACGGACTTGCGCCCGGCCGTCGTTACGAGCTTCTTCTCGAGGAGCGTCGTCAGCACGCTCGAGGAGTTGACTCCTCGGACCTCCTGGATTTCGGGCAGCGTGATCGGCTGGCGGTACGCGATGATTGCGAGCGTTTCGAGCGCGGCGAGGGAGAGTCGGCTCCGCTCGGTCACCTCGTGGAACCGGCGCAGGAGCGAGTCGAACTCCGGGCGGGTGACGAAGCGCCACCCGGCGGCGACCCGCTCGAGGCGGATCCCGCGCGCCGGCACGTCCGCTTCCTCCGCGAGAGAAGCGAGCGCCTCGGACACGGCCTCCGGAGAGGCCTCGACGGCCTCCGCGATCTCGGCCTCCCGCACCGGCCGGGAAGACGAAAAGAGCAGGGCCTCCACCGCCGGCCGGATTTTCCGGGCGCTCGTCTCCCTCCGCCGGGGTTCCTCGGCGGAGAGCTCCGCAACCGGCGCTTTTACGTCCTCCACGTCAGCGGTAAGTATCCCGCACGTCCGCGATCGTGAAAGAGACGTCGGTCCGCGTTACGTGGATTTCGCCGAACGCCGCCCGCTGGAACGCGCGGGCGACGCCGAGCCGGACGAGCTCCAGCGTCGCGAGAAACGCGGTGATCG
This sequence comes from Thermoanaerobaculia bacterium, assembly GCA_046717185.1. Classification (GTDB taxonomy): domain Bacteria; phylum Acidobacteriota; class Thermoanaerobaculia; order UBA5066; family Gp7-AA6; genus Gp7-AA6. The sequence continues at coordinate 5,384 of JBKJVY010000236.1, read as the reverse complement.
CCTCGGCGCGGAACTGCATCGATCCGAGGAAGTCGAGGAGGGGGAGGGTGCGCTTCTCGTCGAGACGCGCCAGCAGCTCCTCCATCTTGTCGCGGACGGAGTATCGCTGGTGCCGGATCTCGAGGGCCGGCGGGTGCGCGAGGCGGTACCGCTCGGTCACCTCCCGGAACGCGCCGATCAGGTCGAAGAGCGAGACCTCGAGAGTCTCGCCGTCGGGAGAGGGCGGCGGCGCCGTCGGGGGACGGGACCACAGGCCCGCGCGCAGCGCGTCGATCTCGTGGAGGTTCTCGGCGGCGTTCTTGTAGCGCTCGTACTCGGCGAGACGGCGGGCGAGGTCCTCGAGCGGACTCTCCTCGACGGCGCCGGGAGGACGCGGGAGAAGCATCCGGGACTTGATGTAAATGAGCTCCGCCGCCATCGCGACGTACTCGGACGCAATGTCGAGGTCGAGCTCGCGCATCGTGTCCAGATAGGCGGTGTACTGCTCGGTGATATCCGCTATCGGGATGTCGGTGATCGAAACCTCGTTGATGCGGATCAGGTGGAGAAGAAGATCGAAGGGGCCCGCGAAGGCCGCGATCGCGATGGGCGGGAGGGTCCGCGAGAGCGGTTCGTCGGTCATGGGAACCCAACCCCCCTGTCATCCCGAGCCGCCGGAGGCGGCGAGGGATCTGGAAATTCCTCGGCCCTTCGGGCCTCGGAATGACCGGAAAAAAGAGGGCTCACGGTTCGGGCGAGAGCCGCACCGCCTCCCGCACGCGCTCCATGGTCTCCTCGGCCACCTTCCGCGCCCGCTCGTCCCCGGCGTGCAGAACGTCCCGGACGACGTCTCGCGACCCGCCGAGGAGGCTCTCGCGCCTCTGGCGGATCGGCTCGAGCGCCGGGTTCATGTTCGCGATGAGGTGCTTCTTGCAGTCGACGCAGCCGCGCGCGGCGGTTCGGCACTCGCGGTCGACGACGGCCACCTCGTCTGGCGGCGAGAAGAGGACGTGAAACGGAAAGAGGTTGCAGTTGTCGGGGTTGCCCGGGTCGTGCCGGCGAACCCGGGCCGGGTCCGTCACCATCGCCATGACCTTCTCACGCACGCCTTCCGCCGACTCCGAGACCCCGATCGTGTTGTTGTAGGACTTCGACATCTTGCGGGCGTCGACCCCGTTCACCTTCGGCGTCGGTGTAAAGAGGGCCTTCGGCTCCGGGAAGACGTCGCCGTAGAGCCCGTTGAAGCGCCTCACGATCTCCCGGCAGATTTCGATGTGGCTCGACTGGTCCTCTCCGACGGGGACGAAGTTCGCGAGGTAGAGAGCGATGTCCGCCGTCATGAGGACCGGATAGCCGAGAAACCCATGAGTGGCGAGGTCCCGCGAGCGCAACGCGTCGATCTGGTCCTTGTAGGTCGGCACCCGCTCCAGCCACCCGAGCGGGGTGATCATCGAAAAGTAGAGCGCGAGCTCCGCGTGCTGCGGCACCCGGGACTGGAGAAAGACCGTCGCCTTCTCCGGATCGAGACCCACGGCGAGCCAGTCCAGGACCGCGTCCCGCGTGTAAGCGGCGAGGGTCTGCGTGTCGGCATAGTCGGTCGTCAGCGCGTGGAGGTCCGCGACGAAAAAGAAGCAGCGGTACCGCCCGGACTCCTGGAGGTCGACCCAGTTCTTCACGGCGCCGAAGTAGTTGCCGAGATGGACGCGGCCCGTGGGCCGCAGCCCCGAGAGGACGACGGGGTCGGTCAACCGATTCCCCGGAACACGACTGAGTACACGGCGGAGAGTACGGGCTGGAAGAGCTTGGAGAGGAAGCCGGTCGAGAGCAGAAGGATCAAGATGAGAAAGCCGAACGGGGCGAGCGTCGCGTACACGCGGGCCACAGAACCGCCGAAGACGGAGACCACCACCCCGCTGCCGTCGAGCGGCGGGATCGGAATCAGGTTGAAGACCGCGAGCAGCACATTGATGAGCACGAATCTGAACAGGACGTAGGTGAGCGGCGCGAGCGTCCCGGAAGCGAATCCCTCCCCCCGAAGTGCGAGAGCGAGGTCTACGATCGATTGCGGCGACGCCGCCTTGATGCCGAGGAGGACCCCGATCGCGACCACCGCCAGCAGGAAGTTCGAGACGGGGCCGGCGGCGGAAACGACGAGGTTCGCGAGGCGCGGGTTGCGCGTATTCGCGAGGTTGACAGGCGTGGGCTTCGCCGCGCCGAAGATGAGCCGTCCCGCGGAGAGGATGTACATCATGGCCGGCAGGATCACGCTTCCGAACGGGTCGAGGTGGCGGATGGGGTTCAGGCTGATGCGGCCGAGGTCCCGGGCCGTCGTGTCGCCGAATCGGAGCGCCGCGTACGCATGCGCTGACTCGTGAAACGAGATGGCGAAGAGGATGACCGACAGCTGGATCGCGAAATCGACGACTTTGAACGCCACGCGCCGGAATATAGCCGGGAAACGGGAAACGGAAAACGGAAAACGGGGTCGGCTACCTGGCCGGATCGGGGATGCCGAGGCGGCGGCGAAGCGCGCGGAAGTACTCGACCGGCTCGGCGCGCCAGGCCTTCTCTTCGGCGGCGCGCGGAAACTTGCCCCCGAGATCGCCGAGAAACGCATAGGTGACCCGAGAACGGTCAGGGCCGAGCGGCTCGATCCGGGTCTCCCCCGCCACCCTTCCGATGCGCACCCCCTCGCGCGGATCCCCCGGCCGCGCGTCGTCTGACCAGGACAGGACGAACCCACCCTCCGCGAGCTGTGCAAGGCGGTACGACACGACGGCGTCCCGGTTGCGCAGCGGGAAGGGATACGGCCAGAGGAGGTGAAGTCGCGCGGTGTCGCTCTCCGCCGCGAGGACCGTCGCCTTCTTCAAGGCTGGAGCGAAGATCTTTGGGTATGCGCGAAAGTTGGAGACGAGATCGGCGATCTTCTTCGCGGAGGCGGGGATCTCGCCGGTGCCCCGGAGCCACGGCGGCCCCGGTTGTCCCAACGCGCGCGCGATCTCGACGCGCACCCCCCGCGCGGAAAACCAGTCCTGGAATGGGAGCCCGTCCGGGACCGGGGCGAGGAGCGCGGCAACGAGGAGAAGGGCGCTCACGCGACGTTCCGGGAGACGAGGGCAAGGAGGATCGAGGCGCCGACGAGCGCGGAGTCCTCGAGGACCGTCCCGGACGAGAGCGGCCGTTCGAGGAACACACCGAAGCACCCGCAGTTGGGAACGTCGATCCCGCGGGCGAGCGTCACCGCTGCCCAGCCGGCGTAGAGGGAATGCATTCCGGCCGACGCGAGCGCGGCGGCAACGAGACGCCGTCCCGAGAAGAGCCACGCGGCGAGGAGGATCTCCGCGACCGGCACGGCGACCGCGACGGGAACGAGGGCCCACTCCGGGAAAGCCTGGTACGTGGCGAGCACCTCCGCGAACCCGGGGACGTCCGCGAGCTTGCCGACACCCGTCGCGAGAAGAATCGCCGCGATCGCGAACCGGAGGGAGGCGCAGACGACGCCGGCCGCCCGGAATCGCCCGGTCACTGCTTGTTGAGCGCCCACTCGTAGGGGATGAAGTCCGCGCGGAAGTCTTCGGGGATCTTCTCGGAGCGGTATCGGTTCGCGTACCCGACGAGCGAGGGCGCGGCCTTCAGGAAGTCTTCGGTGTAGAAGCGAAGAATCTCCGACAACCGGACCACCTTTCCCGTGAGATCGACGGCGGCGTGCCGCGCGTCGTCGAAGAACTCCTTCGCGAGTGAGTCGAGGTCAGCGCCAAGCGTCTCCGCCCGGAACGGCTCCCGCGGCAGGCGTGGACAGCTCCGCGCCATGCAGTTCAGGGCGAAGTGGACGCGCGGATCGCCCATGGGGCGGATGACCTTGTTCTCGAGGTCGTAGAGCGAGATCCGCCGGCCGGCGAGCTCGAAGCGGTCGCGGTAGAAGAACTTCACTTTGATCGAATCGAGCTCGGGGGGTATCCCGGACCGCACGACGTTGTAAAGCGCGAGCGCGTTGTAAGCGTTCACGAGGTGCGCGAGCTTCGCGTCGCGCGGCGTCGGCGTCTCGGCCTTTGCGAGCCACGCGACGTACGCATTCAGGTCCGCCGGGTCCTTCGCCACTCCGGCGAAGTCGATCCGGCCGCGATCGTCCACGAAACGGGTGAGGACGTTCGTCCAGGCGCCCTCCGGAGCGGCGAGGCTCTCGATCGACGAGCGCGGGGTGTCGACGTTGACGGCGCAGGCGGTGGCGAGAAGGAGCGCCAGCGGAAGGGCGGCCTGTCTGATCACTGCACCACCGGCAGCGTCTTGCCCGAGAGCGGGTTCCAGATCGCGCGGCCGCCGTCTTCTTCGAGCGCGACCGGCTTCAGGATGTACTCGTCGCGCCGGGCGTTGAACGCGCACATCGAGATCGGACCGTTGCCCGTCATTACCATGAATGAGCACGCGTGGATCCTCTCGGGGTCGAGTTCCGAGGCGTCCATGAAGTTCTGCACGAAGAAGGAGAGCTTGTGCACGCGGCCGCCCGACGCGAAGAGGTCCTTCCGCATCCGCCAGAGCTTCGGCCCGAAGAAACGCGCCGTGCGGACAAGCCACGACGGGTGCCGCGCCGCCGCGGCCAGGAGGGCGCGTGCCGCACGGACCGGATATCGCCGGTCGAGCATGACGTGCTGGAAGTCGGTCAGAAAGCGGTTGAAGAAGTCGGGGTCGTCGTTCAGGTCGTACAGGTTGCCGTTCGCTTCGAGCGTGATCCCGATCCGATGGCAGCCGGGGTGGCCGATCAGGACCGTGTCCCAGGAAATCCGAGTGTCGGCGCCGCGCCCGATCTGGTCGCGCACGCTCTGGAGCGAGATCACGCGGTCCCGCTCGCGAAGGACCCCGCGTCCGGTGTCGGCCTGGAGCTGGAAGGACGCCATCCCGACGACGTCCGCGCGCCGCCGGAAGAAGCGTACGAGATCGGGGATCTCGTCGAAGTTCTCCCGACAGACAGTCGTGTTGAAGATGACCGCGATCGGAATCCCCCGCGCCCGGTCGATGTACTCGTCCCGCACGGCATTCAGGTCGGCCTCGGTCGCGAAACCCTTCCGCTCCTGAGTGAGGTCCACGTGAAAGGCGACGTCGTTCAACCCGACGGCCGCGAGCTCTTCGAGCAGATCGCGGGTCGCCTTGATGCCGTTGGTCATCAGCGTCGGCAGGAGGCCCGCCTCGCGGGTCTTTCGAACGATTGCGACGAGCTCGTCCCGCGCCCGGAGGGTCGGGTCTCCGCCCGTGATCTGGACCGCCGTGGGGGCGCCGAAGCGCTCGCGGATCGCGTCGATCCGCCGGAAGACCTCCGCGAGAGGCAGGTCCTTCACCCGCTCCGAGTTCTCGGAGAGGTAGCAGAGCGTGCAGTCGAGGTTGCACCGCTGCGTGATCTCGAGGGCCACGCA
>JBKJVY010000235.1:0-10828 GCA_046717185.1 Thermoanaerobaculia bacterium | reverse complement strand
GCGCTCGACGACCGCGTCGGGAAACGCCGTTTCCGTCTCCGCGGCCGCCGCCGCCACCACCGCCGCCAGGTCGACCGGCTCGGGCACGAAACCCTCCGGCCGCGCGAACAGGAGGAAGTCGCTCGTCACCCGATTCATCTCCTGCGCCTCGCGCCGGATCGCCCGGAGGTGCTCGGCAGCCCGCTCGGGTGAGCGCAGCCCCAGGTCGGCGAACCCGTCGATCGCCGCCGACGCGTTTCGGAATTCGTGCGCGGCCCCCGCGGAGACCTGTCCGAGGTCGGAGAGGTGGCGCGTGAGAGCCACACGCGCCTCGAGCTTGCGCACCTCGGTCAGGTCGGTGAAGAGCGCGAGGACGCCGAGGAAGCGGCCGTCCGCGCCGTGCGCGGGCGTGGCGGTGACCCCGAAGGACCTCGGCACTCCGTCCGCGACCCATCGGATCTCCCGGCGCCCGACGGGCTCTCTCCGGTCGAGCACCTCCCGTAACGCGTCGCGGAACTCGGGGATCGCAGCGAGCGCCTCGTCGTAGCGCTCTCCGTGGGCGTCCCCCCGAAGCAGCAGGAGGTCGCGCCCCGCTTCGTTCAGCTCCACGATCGTCCCGGCCGCGTCCGCCGAGAGGAGCCCGGTCGGCAGGTTTCTCGAAAGGAGCCGCGCCGCGGTCTCGAGGTCGTCGGCGCGCGCCTTCAGCTCGCGCTCCTTCTCGCGGAGAGCCGTGATGGTGGACTCGAAGCGGTTGATGAGGAAATCGCGCTCGTCGCCGAGCGTGGCCGACGTTCCCGGTCTCGGAGAAGGCGGTTCCGGGGCCCTGCCCGCGGCGGCGAGCAGGCGGTCGTACGGGTCGAGGAGGGAGCGAAGGTAGAAGCCGGCGAGCACGACGAGCGCCGCGCCCGCGATCGGCACCACGAACGTGAGCGCGGACACGAGAGAGCGCAGCGCCGCGCCCTCGGCGGGGTCGAGGGCGATCAGGACGAACCCGGCGGGGAGGCCACGCGTCGCGACGAGCCGCGTCGGATCCCGCCGCCACGCGAGCGAGACCTCCCCCGAAGCCGGACGGAGCGATTCCGACAGCGACTCGGGCGCGTCCATGTGCCCGAAGGTCCGAAGCCGCCGGCCCTCCCGGTCGTACACCGCGGCGTAAACGAGGTCCTGCGCGAGGACGGCGCGGCCGAGAACCTCGTCCGTAGTCTCCCCTGCGTCCGCGGAAGGCGGGAGCCTCTTCAGGATCTCGCCCGCGCGGCGCTCCACCGAGGCACTGCCCCACTCGACGGCGCGGCGGAAGAAGACGAGCGTCAGCACGTTCAGGAAGAGGACGAGCAGGAGCGCGATCCACAGGAAGAGCCGCGACTCGCGCCGGAACGTCTTCGGGATGGGAGAGCTCACCGGAACGCCCCCCGATAGAGCTCGACGATCAACGGCCCCCAGAAGAGCGCGGCGACGGCGCCGAGCGCGAGGAAGACGCCGAACGGCAGCGCCGTCGTGAGGGAGCCACGCTTCACGGCGACGAGCAGAAGCCCTATGACGCTGCCGGCGAGCGAGGCAAGCAGAACCGCCACGACGACTCCCCACGGGCCGAGGAACGCTCCGATCATCCCCAGCATCTTCACGTCGCCCATTCCCATTCCCTCGACCTTCTTCCACTTCTCGTAGAGGAACGCGACGAGGTACAGCCCTCCCGCACCGAGCGCGATCCCGCCAAGCGACGACACGGGGGTCCGGAGCTGGGAGAAGAAGGAGAGCGCGAAACCCACGACGATCCCCGTCAGCGTGATCTTGTCCGGGAGGATGCGGAACTCCGCGTCGATCGCGAGAAGCGCCAGCGCCGCGGAAGAGAGAAAAGCTCCGGACGCGAGGTCCGCCCAGCCGGGAGCTCGCGTGTACACCGCCGCCCAGAGGAGGGCGTTCGCGAGCTCGACGATGGGGTAGCGGATCGAGATCGGCACGCGGCAGGCGCGGCAGCGGCCGCGGAGCAGGAGCCACGAGACGACGGGCACGTTGTCGTACGCGCGGATGGCCGCGCCGCACGAAGGGCAGTGCGAGCCGGGAAATGCGACCGACTCGCCGCGCGGCAGACGGTGGATGAGGACGTTCAAGAAGCTTCCCGCGACGAGGCCGAAGAGGAACACGACGACCCCGCCGGCCGGACCGAACTCGAGGAAGAGCAAATTCATCGGCGGCGGCGCACGGGCTCGCCCTGATATGCGAGAAGGAGGACGGTCAGGAGGGCCGCGCCGGAGATTGCCGCGCCGACGAGAACCGAAAGCGGCCGGTACCGGAACGTCACACGGTGCGTTCCGGCGGAAAGGGCGACGGCGCGGAACAGTCCGTCCGCGCGCAGGATGTCGAGCTTCTTCCCGTTCTCTTCGGCGATCCACCCGGGGTAGTGGAGGTCCGTGACGACGAGGACGCCGGGCGCATTGGTCGTGATCTCCGCGACGACGCGTTCCGGCCGGTCCTCGGCGAGACGGGCCACGAGAAGGGGCGCTCTCGCGTGGCCCGGGGGGCGGGGCGACGGGTCCCGGTCGAGGAGCACTTCCCGCCCGAGGTCGATCTCCCCCGACGCCGCCCGCCGCCACGCGCGCTCCGCGTCCTTCTCGACCCGGTACGTCCGGACGAAGGAGAGCCGCGGCCGGTAGGGAGCGAGCGGCGCGCGGAAGAACGACCCGATCACGCGCGACGGCAGTCGGCTCGGGCGGAACGGGCTCCAGAACACCCGGGCGCTCGCGGGCCCCGCGGCGCGAACCGGATCCTCCGACGCGTCGACCGCGTTCGCGATCGCGCGCGCACCGCCGGTCGGGAGCGCGGCTGCGGTCCGAACGGTCGACACGTCGAAGAGGAGGTTCGTATACCCGGCGAGCGCCTGGCGCTGCCGCGCGAGCGTCGCCTCGTCGAACGCGGCGTCGCGCACGACCCAAGTCCAAAGGGCCGCCGACGGAGGAGTGAGAACGCGCCCGCTGGTCCGGTCCAGGCCGGCGAGCGCCCGCGGCTTCGCGCGAATCGCCTCCTCGGGGACGAACGTGAAGAGCGGCCGGTTCGCCACCGCGTACGAGACGACGAGCGTGAGCGCCGCGAAGCCCGCGAGAGCCCTCCCGACGAGCTCCCGCCGGCCCGCGCCCATCGCGAGCGCGAACGCGATCACGAGGCCGACCCCCGTCGCCGCCCGAACGGCGACCGGCGCGGGAACGAGGAGCACGACGCCGAGCCCGCCCGTGGCGAGAAGGAGGAAGACGAGGCGCGGCACCTTATCGCCCCCGCGGAACCGGAGCGTGTCGAGGCCGAGCCCGGATAGCCCGGCCAGTCCGAACACGGTCGCGGCCAGGGCCTTCTCGGGATAACGCACTCGATCGAGCGGCGGGAGGGCGCGGAGCCAGGATCCGGGCGGGCCGGCTGCCGCGAGGAGAATTCCTGCCAGCGCGACCACCGCGAGGACGACCACGAGAGCCCTCCCCTGCCTCTCGAAGAACGAAGCGGCGGCGACGACGAGAACGAGCGGCCCCACCAGGAGGGACGGGAGCCAGAACGTGCGGGTGGCCTCCTGCGGGCTCGCGAGGGAGACCGCGAGAGCCCGGGCCGAGATCACTCCCGGCTCCCGCTCCGCGGCCGGGATCGCTCCGGTCCGGTCGGAGTGGAGGACGAGCTCACCCAAGGGAACGAGCGCCCACCCGGCGATCGCGAGTCCGAGGAGGATCGCGCCAGCGGTGCGCGCCGCCGCCCGCCCGCGAGAGTCGAGCCACGGCCTCTCCGCGTCCGCGCGCGGCACGAGCGAGAGCGCGAACGCGATCAACAGCGTGAGCCCGCTCACCTCCGGGCTTCCCGCCATGGCCTGGAGACCGACGGCGAGAGCGAGGGCGAGAAACGAGCCGCGCGATCTCACCCCAGCCCGGGCGATCGACGCGATCAGAGGCAGCCATGCCCACGCCCCGAAGTGATTCCAGAATGTCGCGAGCGAAGCGGCAAACCCGGAGGATGCGAACACGGCCGCGCCGAAGAGCGCGCCGGACTCCGACACCCCTTCTCGAGTGAGGAAACGGCGCATGCCCCACGCCCCGATCGCGAAGTGGACGAGCAGGAAGAGGATCCCCGCGATCGCCGGAGAGGGAATCAGAAAGAGAAGGCTCGGCGGATAGAAAACGCCCGCCTGACCGTTCGCGAGCCACGGCTCACCCGCGCCGGAAAGCGGATTCCACAGCGGAATCTCCCCGGCGCGGAGGCGGTCCGCGGTGTAGAGCTTCAACGGATAGAAGAAGTCGCCCTGGTCGCGATACGAAGGGGCGAGACGCCGGAGGAGCGCCGGGCCGAGCCAGAAAAGTGGGGGCGCGATCGCCGCGGCCGCGAAGACCCCGGAAAGCCGACGGGCGAGCGGCACGCCGAAATTGTAATTCGGAACCGCGAAGCCCTTTCGCATCCAGGCAGGTTAGAATTCCTGCAACGGTTGAAGATCTCTCGTCTCCAACTCCCCCCGCCCGCGCGGACGCTCGCCGTCGCCTCGGTTACGTTTCTCCTCGCCTTTTTCGTCCGGATTGCGAACTACGAGAGTGCCTTCGTTCGGGGCGTTCCCCAGTTCCCTCCCTTCGACGACCTCTACCACGCGAAGAGAATCGCCTATTCCGCCGCGCATCCCTTCCGGGTCCTGAGCTTCGACGCGAACCGCGGGCCGCATGGTTCTTTTTGTGCCTGGCCTCCGCTCTACGACATGTTCGCGGGCGGTGCAGCGCGCGCTCTGGGCGGCGCGACCGCGGTGAAGGCCCTCGCCCGGGCCGCCTGGTTTCCGCCCATCGTGGCGTCACTCGTCGCGGCGCTCACCGCCTTCTTCCTGGCGCGCCGATTTGACCTCTGGACCGGTTTCCTGGGGGGAGCCGGCGTCGCCCTGTCCGTCTATTACCTGGATCGATCGCGGCTCGGCACGATCGACCACCATTTCCTCGAGCTGCCGCTCTTGCTCGGAATCATCGCGACGACGACGAGTCTGACGCGCGCGGCGACCCACGGGGAGTCGATCCGGCAGGGAAGCGCCTTCGGGCTCGCCCTCGTCGTCGCCCTGCTGGTCCAGCCGGCCCTTCTCCTCGCCGCGGGAGTCGCCCTCCTCGGTATCCTTTTCGTCGAGCGGGAAGAGGTCCTGACGCGAAAGGCCGCCGCGATCGGTTTCGGGCTGGCCTCTGTGATCCTGTTTGTCTACCGGTCCATTCAGCCGCCGGGCTATCCGGACAACGAGTGGTATCTCGGCAATCCCCATGCCGCGGCGCTGCTCGGCGCCGCGCTCGCCTGCGCCGCGCAGTTCTGGCTCCTCGAGGGAGGAGCCTCGCTCACGCGTGCCGCCGCTTTCGCGCTCGGAGCGGGGATACTCGCCGTGGCCGCGGTACCCGACGCTCCCGAAGCCTTGCTCGGCGGCTCCCACTTCCTCGGTGGAGATCCCTGGTTCGAGTCGATCCCCGAGTTCCAGCCTCTGTTCTTCGGGAGTGACAGCGTCTGGTGGCTCGACCTGTTTCTGCTGGGGACGGGCGCGCTCCTCGCCGTTCCAATCGCGTTCGGTCCGGCGTGGCGACACGGCTCACGCCGTCTGTACCTGTTCTTCGCGTTCAGCTATCTGCTCGGCGCTCTCTCTTCGATGCGCCTTCTGACCGTCGCCGCGCCTCTCCTCGCCATCTCCGGAGCCGTCTTCTTCAGCGACCTTCGAAGCGCGGGCAGGAGGCGCCTCGCGGCCGGAACGGCCGCGCTGTTGCTCGCGCCCGGCCTCTTTTCGATCGGGCGAGCGGTCGAGGCCGCGCCAGCGACGATCACCCCCGCGGGCGGGCCGATGCTGCGTACGGTCGAAGCCCTGGCTCGTCCGACGTCGCCTCCCGGGAAAGTGCTCGCTCGCGGAACGTGGGGGCACCTTTTCAACGTCGTGGCCGGTCGGCCCGTGCTGGTGGACAACTTCGGACCGTTCGGCAGTCGGACGGACTTCGAAAACGCCATGGGCATCATCCTCGCTACGCGGGAGAAGGCGGTCGCGGACTATTGCGCCTCGAACGGGATTCGGTTCGTCGTCCTCGAAAATCCGCTCCCCTTGTTCGCCGTTCAAGCCGAGATGAGCGGGCGGCCGCGGTCGGCCTTCGAAGCGTCTTCGAAATCCCCACGCGGCGTCCCCTCGCCCACGCCGCTCACGAAGGGAACGTTCTGGTGGCGTGCCTATTTCGAGGGGGGAAGGGAACGACCGGGTGGCGGTCCGGCCGGCGCGGCGTTCCGCCATTTCCGGCTCGTCCGCGTGGAGACGGAGCCGGCCCCCTACGACGAGTACTCGGCGGTTCAGACCTGGGAACTCGTTCGGCAGAGTACGAACTAGAGACCGAACCCTGCCGCCCTTAACCCTTCGAGCCGAGCCCTTTCGCCCCGCGCTGGTCGCCTTCGGCGTCTTTCTCGCTGCCTTCGTCCTTCGGATCGCCAACCACTCGACGGCGTTCGTGGGAGGCGTTCCGCAGCTCTCGCCTTTCGACGAGATGTACCACGCCAAAAGGATCGTCTACTCGGCCGCGCATCCGCTGCGTGTCCTCTCCTTCGACCCGAACCGCGGCGTCGGCGGCGCCTTCTGCCCCTGGCCGCCGCTCTATGACGTGGCCGCGGGGGGCGCGGCGCGGCTCGCGGGGGGCGTCACCGCGGCGGGCGTCGTCGCGCGGGCAAGCTGGTTTCCCCCGATCATCGCTTCGCTCGCCGCCGCCTTCGTCGCGGCGTGGCTCTCGAGGCGCGCCGGGTGGAGAACCGGGCTCCTCGCCGGCATCGCGCTCGCGATTTCGACGGACTTCATCGATCGGTCCCGGCTCGGCTCGATCGACCACCACTTCCTCGAGTTTCCGCTCGTCGCAAGCGTTGTCGGCGCGGTCGCGCTCGTCTGCCGCGCCGGGTCCGCGCGCGAGGCTGTCGGAAACGGAGCGATCCTCGGTCTGGCGTTGACGCTGGCGCTCCTCGTCCAAACCGCGCTTCTCCTCGCGGGCGCGATCGCACTCGGGGCCGTCCTCCTGCTCGACCGTCGAGAACGGTTCCCGCGTTTGTCGGCCGCGTGCGGCTTCTTCCTGGCGGCGGGGTTCGTACTTCTGTACCGCCAGTTCCAGCCGGACGCCTACCCCGACGACCAGTGGTATCTGGGGACCCCCCACGCCGCCGCTCTCGCGGCCGCCGGCGCGATGTGTCTCGCGCAGCTCCGGCTCCTCGACCGCGGGGTCCGGTGGGCGGGTGCGACTGCGCTGGCAGTCGCGGTCGGGGGTCTCGTCCTGGCGGCGGTCGCGCGCGCGCCCGAGGCCCTTCTCAGCGGGGCCCGGTTTCTCGGAGGGGACCCCTGGCTCGCGTCGATTGCCGAGTTCCAACCCCTCCTCGTCGGACCCGACCGGCTCTGGTGGGCGGACCTCATGCTACTGGGAGGCGGACTCCTCGTGACGGCCTCTATGGCGACGAGCCGCTCGTGGCGGCGGGGAGGACGCGCTCTGCTCCTCGCCTTCGCCCTTGGATACTCGCTTGCAGCGTTCACCTCGTCGCGCTTCCTCGCGATCGCGGCGCCGCTCTGCGCGGTCGCCGGGGCGATCGCCGTCTCCGACATCCGCCAGGCGCGCGGCGCCGCGATCGGCCGGCTCGCGGCGGCCGTTCTGCTCGTCCCCTCGCTCGCGATGTCCGCGGGAAGGGTGATCCAACCGACTCCGCCGGTCACCCACGAAATGGTCCCCCTCCTGCGCACCGCCGAGTTCCTTCGGAGCCCGGCGGCAGGACCGGGAAGGGTCCTGGGGCCCTGGTCCTGGGGGCACCTCTTCAACGTCGTCGGGGGGCGTGGCGTGCTGCTCGACAACTTCGGCACCATGGGAGCCCAGACCGAGTTCGAGAACGCGACGGCGGCGACCCTGGCGATCCGAGAGGAGGCAGTCGCCGACTACTGCTCCGCCCGGGGTGTTCGCTTCGTCGTCCTGCAAGACCCGCTCCCCTACTTCGCCTCCCATGCGGCAATGTCGGGCTTCCCCCGCTCCGCCTACGAGAAGCCCTCCAGTTCACGAGGAACCGAGCGCTCCGCCACGCCGCTCATGAAAGCGACGTTCTGGTGGCGCGCCTACTTCGAGGGGGGGCGGGAGCGTCCGGGATTGGGAGAAGCCGGCGCGGCGTTCCGCCGTTTCCGCCTCGCCCGTGTCGAAATGGAGCCGGTGCCCTCGGACATCCGCTCGACGGTCCAGGTCTGGGAGCTCGACCCGGCCTCGGCCGATGGGCCCCCTGGCCCCTAGAAAAGAAACGGCCCCGATCGCTCGGGGCCGTTTTCCGTCTAGCATTGGAGAAGGTTAGTTCTGCGAGCCTTCCGGGAACTGCAGGAAGCCGCCGTTGGTGTACAGGATGTCGTCGTTGAAGTTCGTGGTCGTCGTGCAGGTAAGGGCACCCGACACGCCGTCACGGCCCTTCGAGCGGAAACCGTACTCCTGGTTGTTCGAGGTCGTGTTGTACATGAAAAAGTTGCTCCAGCCGTCCTTCTTCACCGGGTTCGCGATGTAGGTCGGAGCGAGCACCGAGAGCGAGGTGTCGGTCAGCGTTACCGTGACGGCCGTGAACTTACCGGTGCACTGAGCCGAGGGGTACACGTTGTTGTCGACGGCATACGCTTCGACGGCCGTCGCCATGGTCCGCATGTCGGACATGGAACGCTTTTGCTTCCCGCGCTGGACCGCGTTCAGCAGGTTGGGGATCGCGATGGCGGCCAGGATGCCGATGATCGCGATGACGATCAGGAGCTCGATCAGGGTAAATCCGGATTCCCGTTTCTTCATCAAATCCTCCTAGTTTCCGTTCTGGCTGGTTGATCGATATTTCAGTGTCTGCCCTTGTAACGCAAGGGAAAGGCCAGAAAAGCTGTACTCTAAGTCCTTTGAAATCAGTGTCTACGACTAAAGTCGAGGCTGGGTTTTTGTCGGTTATCGCTTCAACTGAGTGACAATTCTTGCACAGTCAGCGCTGGAGAGCAAACTCCTCGACGACATCTCTGTAGACGGCGACGCCGTTCAGATAGTCCCTCAGGTAAAGCCTCTCGTTGTTCGAGTGACGGCGGACAGTATCGGTTATGTTCATCGGAATCGCCGAGAAACCGTACGTCGAGAACCCGTGCTGCCGGAACACGACCGACGTGGTGAAGCCGCCGTAGGTCGGCACAGGCCCGAACGGAACCCCCGGGAAATGGGCCTCCGTCACCCTCCGGACGACGTCGGTGAAAGCCGTGGGGTAAGGGCTGGCGTCCGTCTTTCCGCCCGAGAACAGACGGGTCGTCCGCACCCCCCGGCGCCGGGCGTCCTCGAGGATCGGCCCGAACCAGCGTTCCGGCGCGATCCCCGGGGGGGTCGAGAGCACGGTGAGCACCGCGAAGGTCCGGGGGGCCTCGGGAGGATCGCCGACGACCGGCGTCCAGTAGATCCGGGGCTCGAGAAAGCTGGCGTATCGATCCGGCAGAAGCGCGAGCTCGGCCGGGTTCCGGCCCACGCGGTCGAGGTTCCTCAGGGGCTCCGTGAGCGGACTCGAGAGGTGGTTCGCGAGCATGTCGAAACCCATCCGGACCTGGGGGTGAGGCTCGACGACCGAAGAGTCGAGCTTTCGCCACCTCTCCGTGAGCGCCTTCAGGGGCTCCGCGGTCGGCGCTTCGAACTCCGCGGTGGCATACCCGGCCTGGAGGGTTTCGATCCCCCAGAAGCGGGGATCCCTCAGAACGACCTCGAGGGTCCCTCCTTCGTTCAGCACCTGCCCGACGCCCCGGAACCACTCGGGCCGGTTCTCGAGGAGCCACCGGGCTCCCCACTTCTGACCGATCTCCTCGTCCGCCTCACCGAGAAAGAGGACGTCGGACTCGGGGACCACTCCGCGCTCCTTCAGGTTGCGGATCGCGAGCGCCTGGGCGATCGCTAGGGACTTCATGTCGTACGCGCCCCGGCCGTAGAAATAGCCGGCCCGGATCTTCCCCGAGAAGGGCAGCGCGTCCCGCCACGTCGTCGGGTCCGCGGGCGCCACGTCGATGTGGTTCAGCAGGAGGAGCGCGCCCTCGCGCCGCTTTCCGGGCAGCCGTGCGAGAAGGTTGCAGCGGCGGGGCGCGGGGCAAACGATTTCGGCCTCGATTCCGGCGCAGTCGAAGAAGTCCTTGAGGAACCGGGCGCCCTCCTCCTCGCCCCGCTCGATGCTCGTGTCGATCCGGACGTAATCCCGCAGGAGCCGTACGGACTCGAGCTCCAGCCATTTCTCCGGAGTCCGGGTGAGGTCGGCTTCGATCTGGCCCTGCGGCTTCTTCCTCTCGCACCCGCCGGCGAGAAGAAAGAGCGAGGCCAGGACGAGACCGAGCGCCCGTTTCGGCAAGACGAGATTCACGCGCGGCTCCGGCGGTCCCGGGCGAGGAGGCCGGCCATCAGGAGCGCGAACACCGCCGGGCCCCACCGCGAGATCTCGATGCCGGGGAGCCGTTCGGTCCACTCGACCGTGTGGCGTCCCGCGGGGAGCGGCACCGCTGAGAACGCGAGCTGCGCAGGCACGCTTTCGACCGGGCGCCCGTCCACCCGGACGTCGCGGTATCCCCAGAAGCCGCGCAGGACGAAGAGCCACGTCGGGTCGGGCGAGTCGGTCTCGAGCCGAAGCTCGGCCGGAGTGCTCGCGAGGAGGCGGACGGCGCCGGGACGCGCGCGTCCCCGGCTCTCGGCGCCGCTCTCGATCACGAGCTCTCCGCGCGCGAGCTCGGGTAACGCTCGCGCCGCCTCGAGCGGTCCTCTCTCCTCCCGCCATGCTGCTGCCAGGCGCACGTCAGGCCGCGCACCCGGGACCTCGTCCCAGTCCGGCAGGGCGTCTCCGCCGCCTCGCCGGTAGC
>JBKJVY010000234.1:0-13265 GCA_046717185.1 Thermoanaerobaculia bacterium | reverse complement strand
GGTTCTTCTGGCGCGAGCAGGAAGTGAACGAGCGGCTCGAGGACATCCTGTGCCAGTCGTTCCGGGACGTTGCGGCGATGGCCGAGAAGTACGAGGTCACGTTCCGCATCGCCGCGTACATGCTCGGCATCTCCCGTGTCGCGCACGACACGATGGTGCGCGGCCTGTACGCCTGATCCGGCGCCGCGAAAAAACGCGCCCTTCCGGTTCTAGGTCCCTCGGATCAGAAGGATCGCGGCTCCGGCCAGCCCGAGCGCGAGGAGCGCGAGCATCGGGAAGGAAAGCGTCGGGACCGCGGGACCCGCAACCGATATCGGCGTCAGCGTGGCCGTTGGCGGAACGCTCGTGGGCGTGGCCGTCGGTGGAACCGTCGTTGGAGTTGACGTCGGCGCAACCACAGTCGGAGTGGTAGTCGCCGTCGGAGGCGGCGTCGGTCCGCTGCAGACCGTACCGGTGACGGTGTATAGGCCGTACTGAAGGTGGTCCACCTCGATTCCGCCGGCCGTGTTCGAGATCCGGATCGAGGAAATGCCTCCGGCGAACGTGACGCCGAAGAAGTTGTCCTCGGCGGTCGTTCCCCCGAACGAGCCGTCCGCGATCGAGACCGGCCCGATCGTCCCGAGCGACCCGCCCATCGCGTCGAACACCTCGAACGAAGTCGTCCCGCTCCCGTCGGTCCAGACGATCCCCACTCGCGTCGGAAGAGCTCCGAGTGTAGCCGCGCTGAAGGTGAAGGTGATCCCGGGTGTGCCGGAACCGAAGAGCGAATGACCGCCGAGACCCGAGCCGTCGATCACGCCGTCGTCCGCGTCCACGGAGTCGATAAACCCCTCGAACCCCGGCGGAATGATCGTGCCTCCGTCGATCGTCACGCCCGGCACGGTCAGTTTGCCGCACTCGAAAGTTTCCAGGTACACCATCCCCGCGTTGATGTCCGCCAGGAAAGGACTGTTCGCCGTCGAAAGGTAAGGAGTCGGGCCCGAGAACGTCCCCCCTCCGAGCGACGCGCCGCTCCCGGTTCGTCGCGTGTCTTCACGGGACCACGACACGCCACGTCGTTCCCGGCTCGATCTCTTCGACAACGTGCGTGCGTGTCGTCAGGAATCGATAGAGCGACGTTCCCCGAAGCGGCCAATCGGGTGGTCCCGGTTCCCGAAAGAGCACGGGTGTGCCGGGGCGACGGGCGAGGGCGGCAACGAGCCGCTCGTCGATGCCCTCCTGGTTCAAGAGGTACCAGAAGCTGGCATTCACGTACGTCCCGTCCGGCGTCGTCCCGCCCGTGAGCGCGTAGAGATTCTCGTACGCAAGGTGGAAGTTTAGGAACGCCCCGCCGTTGACCCTCGCACGCACCTTCTCGGCGACGGACGCCGTGGCCGGATCGTCCCACCATAGGGCCGGCCCGGAGAGCTGGTTCCAGGCAAGAGAGCCCCCCGCAACGACGGCCACGACGACGTGAACCGCGAGAAGAGCGCCTCCGAGGAGAAACGAGAGAGGCTTCGTGCGGGCCCTTGCCCGGCGCCGGCGCCGACTCGCCGCGACCCCCACGAGGCACGCGCGCGCCGCGGTCAATCCCACGATTCCGGCTGCGCCCGCGAGGTGGAGCAGGCCCCAGCGAGGCCAGGCCATTCCGAACACGCCGATCGCGACCCACGGGGCCGGGGAGCGAAGAACCCGACTCCCCGGGAGAGCTCGCGCGAGAAGGACGACCGCGGGAAATACGAGGAAGATCGACACGCTGTCCACGAGCTCTCCTGCCCGCACGCCCGTGGCGATTTCTCCCGCGAAGCCGCCGGAGATCGGAATGACGAGCGTCCATCGGATATGGGAGAGGGTCCGGAAAGCGATTGCCCAGCCAATGGCGAACACGACGTAAGGCACCGCGGCCGCCGCGAGAAGTGATCCCGCCCTGCGAATCGACCTCCGGCGGCTGACGAAGAGGGCCCAGAGGAGGGCGGACAGAATGGTCCACGCCGCTGTCTGCTTGATCAGGATCGCGGCCCCCAGGAGAAGACCCGCTACCAGGAGCGCTCTCCTTCCGCCCGTGGTCTCGAAGCGCTCAAGAGCGAGCACCGCCCCGAGAAGAAGGGGGGCCATGAAAGGCTCCGGCCAGATCATGGGCCCCTCCATGTAGATCATCCAGAGAACGAGAAGGGGAACCCCGACGAGGAGACCGGCGAGCGGGCCGGAAGGTCCCCTCCGGGAAGGACGAACCCCGTGAACGACGAGGGCGCCGCATGCGGCCAGGGAAACGGCCGCGACCGACCGGAAGAGAAGGGACGAAAACCCGAAAGACTTTCCCGCGGCGGCGAGGATCAGGATCAGGAGCGGGGTGTGCGGGAAATAGATCGTGTCGTAGAGAAGCCCTCCGCGGCTCACGAAGTAGGCGGGCACGACGATCTCCGGCCAGACGAGGAAGAAGAGAAAGAAGGCGGGAACCGAGGCCACGACCATGCCCGCCACCACGGCGGCCAGACGCCCGAGCCTCATCGAGGCGTCACGCCTACTTCAGGGAGACTCGGGGCCGGACCTGCGGCACTTCGTACGCGAGCTTGCGCTCGATTTCGGACAGCATGGCTTCGACCGGCCTTCTCCACGCGGGGTCGAGAAGGGAAAGCGTCAAGCGGCGGCCCGAGAGAGAGGCGGGCGTGACCTTGCGCGAGAGCGGCTCCCCGACGATTCGCGGCCAGCGGGCCTGGATCCAGAGAAGAGCGCTCTCGCCGGACGACATCCGGCGCAGGACGCCGTCGGCGGCCGAATCGAGTGCGCTGAACCCTCGCGGAGACTCCCGGCGTTTCACGCTCAAGGACTCCGTCTCCCCGCTCGCGCGAAGAGAGTCACGGCGAGGGGCGACTTCACCGCTTGACCGGCTCCGGGGGCACGGCGCGCAGCGGCTTGTCCCCCGCCAGCACGCGCCGGACGTCCTCCACCACCATCCGCGCCATCTCCCGCCGCGTCTCGGTCGTCGCGCTGCCGGCGTGCGGCATCAGGACGACGCGGTCGTTGTCGAGCAGACCGGGCAGCACGGCCGGCTCGTTCTCATAAACGTCGAGGCCCGCCCCGCCGAGGTGACCGGATTCGAGGCTCGCGATGAGCGCGGGCTCGTCGATGAGTCCGCCGCGGGCGGTGTTCAACAGGAAGCTTCCCGGTTTCATCTTGAGAAGCGTTTCGCGGTCGAAGAGCGCGCGGGTCTCGTCGTTCAGCGGGACGTGAAGCGACACGACGTCGGCGCGCCGCAGGAGCTCCTCGAACGAGACTCGGGGCGGATCGTCCGGATCGTTCTCGTCCCTCGGCGACCGCCCCGCGGCCACTACGGTCATTCCGAACCCGCGCGCACGCCGCGCCACGGCGCGCCCGATGCGGCCCGGCCCCACGATTCCGAGGACTTTGCCCTTCAGCTCCCTCCCGAGGAGGAGGTCCGGCGCCCAACCGGCGAATCGCCCCGCCCGGACCATCCGATCGCCCTCGACGACCCGGCGGGCGAGGGCGAGCAACAGCGCCATCGTCAGGTCGGCCGTGGCGTCGGTGAGCACGCCCGGTGTGTTCGTGACGACGATTCCTCGCGAGGCTGCGGCCGCACGGTCGATGTTGTTCACCCCCACCGCGTAGTTCGCGATGATCTTCAACCGGGATCCCGCGCGGATGACCGCCTCCGTGACCGGGTCCGAGACGAGCGTGATGAGCGCGTCCACGTCGCCGACTTCGGCGGCCAGCTCGTGCTCGTTCGGGCTGTAACCGAGAACGCGGACTTCGTAATCCGGCAGGAGCGTCGCCAGCGACGGTTCCGGCAACGCGCGCGTCGCGAGTACGACGCCGGCGGCGACGCGCTCCTCGGCGACCGGGTCTTCCGGAGCCACGAGATCGACGTATTCGCCCGAGCGGGTCGCCAAGGTTCCCCCCGTGAATCGTTGGTTGGAGTTTGAAGCGGGTGAGTGTATCAGCGCCGCGACTGAAGCGCCCGGCCGAGAAAGAAGATCGCGGCGCCGGCGACGAGCAGCACGAGCTCGCGTCTCACGTTGCCGCCGAGGGCACCGTCGAAGAACGCGATCCCGGTGACGAGAAGACCGGTGAACTGGAGCACCCGCGCGAAGAGGTACACGGGCGCGCTGTCCGCCGAGTTACGGGGCCTCGGCGACGACCACCCGGTTGATGCGGTCTCCCTGCTCGATTCTTTCGACGACGTCCTGCCCGGAGACGACCTGGCCGAACACGGTGTAGATCCCATCGAGGTGCGGCTGCGGCGCATGCGTCGCGAACCATTGGCTGCCGCCGGTGTTCGGGCCAGACAGCGCCATTCCAACGGTGCCCTCCCCGTACTCGATCGGATTCAGCTCGTCGCGGATATCGTAGCCGGGCCCGCCGTTTCCGGTCCCGGTCGGGTCGCCGTCCTGGATCACGAAGTTGGGGACGACGCGGTGGAACGTCGAGCCGTCGAAGTAGGCGCGCCGCGCGAGCGCGACGAAGTTCATCACGGTGAGCGGCGCGGCACTGCCCGCAAGACGGATCTGGAAGCTGCCGCGGGCCGTTTCGACTGTCGCGACGAGCGGCTTCGCCGCTTCCGCGAGAACCGAGAGGTACTCCGCAGGCGTGCGGGAGGCCTTGTACTCCCGGGCGGGGAAGGCCGCGGGGTCCGCCCGGAAGTTCTGGATGAGCGAGCGCCGGGCGAGGCGCGAGACGAGCGGGCTCGAGTGGCGGTAGGCGGCTTCGACGAGCGCCCGCGCCGCCGGGTCGGCGCGGAGCTTCTCGGCCGCGGCGACGACCGCGATCGGAACGTCCGGCTCCGATACGGCGGAGGACTTCGCGAGCGCGTCCGAGAGGAGCGGGAGGATCGCAGGGCTCGCCACGCGCGTCAGCGCTTCGATCGCGGCGGCTCGCACGCCGGCATCGGCGTCGGCGAGCGACCGCTCGACGAGCGCCCGGTTGGCCGCGACGGCCTCTCCCGTCCGGAGGCTTCCGAGAACCGCTCCCCGCACGAGCGGGTGAGGGTCGGCGATCAACGTCTGCCGGAGCGGCGCCGCTTTCGCGAACGTGAGATACGCGAGCGCCTCTGCGACGGCCGACCGGAGCGTCGGCTCGGGCGATTTGGCCGCCGCCTCGAGGGCGGGCAGGGCGTTATCGCGCAGCACGGCCGCGGAGGAGGCGAGCGCGACCTGCCGCCGGTGGCCGGTTCCCGTCGTCGCGATCGACCAGAGACGCCGGAACACCTCGCGGTCCCCCCCGGCAAACTGCCGCAGCAGCGTGAGAGCGGGCACCGCGACGTTTGGGTTCGCGTCGCCGGCGAGCGTCACCACGCGGGCGACCTTCTCTTTGCCCACGTTCCCGCCGGGGTTCTTCTCGAGGATTCCCTCGAGAGCCACGAGCGCGTTCGTCACGAGCGGAACCTTGCCGCTGTCGAGCGCCGCAAGGAGCGGCTCGATCGACTCGGGCTTCGCGAGGATGCCGAGCGCCCGGGCAGCGTACGCCGACGTATCCGCCTCGCTGTCCGCGAGCGCAGCGGTCAAGGCGGCCAGAGACGTTTCGAGCGGCTTGCGTGCGATCGCGTAAACGGCTCCGAACCGGACCCGCGGGTCGGGATCGTTCACGTACGCGAGCGCCACTGCCTCCGTCGCGGGTGCGGCGAAGCGCCAGAGCGACCGAAGGATCGTAGCGCGCGGCTCGGGGGAAGCCGCCTTTGCCGCCGCGGCCACGAGGGCGTCCTGCCCGTCTCCGCGCGCGAGGAAACCGACAGCCTTCGCCGCTGCCGAGACGACGAGAACGTCTCGGCTGTCGAGGAGGGGCGTGAGCGCCGACGTCACCGTTGGATCGCCGAGGACCTGGCATCCGAAGGCCGCCGACGCCTGGACCTCACGCGAAGGATCGGAGAGGAGGGCGATCAAGAGCGGCCGGCCGCGCGGGTCCCCGATCCGGCCGAGCGCCAGCGCGGCCCGGCTGCGGATCGCCGGGTCAGTGGATCGAGCTGTGGACTCGAGCGTCGAAGCGTCGAAGGCCCGGCGGTCTTCGAGCTCCAGGAGAGCGGCTTGCGCCTCCGCCGCGCCCGCAAAGCTCCGGACGGGGGCCGAGGGCCGGATGACCGGGGCGTCCGGGGAGACCGGCGCGCTGCCGCAGCGAAGCGAAGCCGCCAGGACCGCGAGCGCCGCGGCGAGAAGACTCCACGCTCTACGAGAAGCCATTGCACGCGTCCTTTCGATTGAGCCGGGGAAAAACCCGCGGATTATACGAGGCCCGGCAGGTTGCTGAAAAAGGGCGAACGCCGCGGACCCAGTCCGGACACGACGCCCGCATCAATTTTCAGCAGTCTGCTAAGCCCCCATCAACAGCCGGTCCCCGAGCATTCCGGGCAGTCCGGCGCGGTGGATCTTTTCCCGCGCCTTTTCGACGTCGTATCGAACCCGCTCGAACGTCACGACGCCCTCCTCGCTGTCGTAGAAGGCGAACGAGGCCGCCGGGTTGCGGTCGCGCGGCTGGCCGATCGACCCCGGATTGATCAGGTAGCGCGAGTCGCGCTTCAACCGGATCCGGACTTGGCTGCCGCGAATCACGTCGACCCGGATTCCGTGCGGCTCGAGCGTGAAAACCGAGGGGATATGGCTGTGGCCGAAGAAGCAGACGTTCGCGTCCGAAAAGGTGAAGTTCAGGTAGGCGTCGTAGTCGGAGAAAATATAGGCGTCCTCGTCGCGCGGTGAGCCGTGGCAGATCACGAAGGCACCGTCCACCTCGATCGGCCCGATCGGGAGCTCTTCGAGGAACTGCCGGCTCCCCGGCGAGATCGTGCCCGTCGTCCAGCGCGCGGCTTTCAGCGCCACCGGATTGAAGAGGTCCCCCGAGTCGAGCCCGCACACGACCTTGTCGTGGTTCCCCCGGATCATCGCCTTGCGCTTGCGAATCCGGCGGATCCGATCGATCACCGCGTTCGGATCGGCGCCGTATCCCACGAAGTCGCCCAGGATCACGACGTGGTCGTGTTTGCGGCGCGCGGCCCGCGCGAGGACGGCGGACAGCGCCTCCTCGTTGGAGTGAATGTCGGAGAGGATGAGGTATCGCATCTTTTATGGGGTCTGATCCCCGGAGGGGGTCAGATCCCTCCCCCTGGACTAATCGAGCTTGGGACCTCCCAGCTCCCGGCGGTCGTACACCGCGGAGAGCACTCTGTCTGCAGACTCTTCGATCGACTCGCACCCCGTCAGCGCGACCCGGACGGGAGCCATTCTATAGAAGGGTTCCCGCTCCGCGAAGAGACGCGCGGCCTGATCGATGGACGCAAAGAGCGGCCGATCCGTTTTTCCGGCCAGACGCTCTCGAACACGATCGAACGGGACGTCGAGAAAGACGGCGGTTCCCAGCCGAGCGATCGCCCGCCGGTTCCTCTCGGCCGCGAACGACCCTCCTCCTGCCGAGACGATTGCGTCGGGAAGAGCCTCCGTTCCCTCGAGGAAAGCCGACTCGCGCTCGCGGAACGCGGGCTCGCCGAAGGACTCGAAGAGGGCGCGGACGGTGAGCCCGGACGTTCGTTCGATCTCGGTGTCGAGGTCGACGAAAGGAACGCCGAGACGCTCCGCGACCCGCCCGCCGACCGCGGTCTTCCCGCTCCCCATGAAGCCGACGAGGTAGATGCGACCGGCTGTGGCCCGCCGGCGTGCCCGATCGACGAGGCCGCGCGCGTTCTCTTCGAGCCGCCCGCCGGCGGCAAGGGCACCGATCACGGCGGCGGAGTCGGCGCCGGCGTCGAACACGAGGTCGAGCCGCTCCACCGTAATCCCGCCGATCGCGACGAGGGGCTTCGTCTTTTCTCGCGCGGCCTCCGCGAGCGCGTCGATTCCCCGCGCGGCGCCGCCCGGCTTGGTCGCGCTCTCGAACACCGGACCGAACGCGACGTAGTCGCAACCCGGGTCCGCGAACGCACGGCGGACCGCTTCGAGGTCGTGAGTCGAGACGCCCACGGGCGTTCCCGGCGGGAGAAGTTCCCGCGCGACGCCCGCGGGCAGGTCCTCCTCCCCCAGGTGGACACCGACGCCCGCGAGCACCGCGACGTCGACCCGATCGTCGACGAGGACGGTGGCGCCGTGCTCCGCGGCTTGACGGCGACACTCGTCGACCGCTTCGAGCAGGTCGCGATCACCGAGCGTCTTCTCGCGGACCTGGAGGAGGCGGATCCCCGCTGAGAAGAGGCGAGAGGCGATCCCCGGGACGTTTGCGACGCCTGCGGTGGCGCGGTCAGTGATTGCGTAAATCGGCGGAAGTTTCAGAAGGAAAGTCCTAAGCGCGAGGACTCGGGACGCGAACTCTATGAGGCGGCCGCGTAACGTTCCATGAATCGAGTCGACACGCGCCCCCGCTGGAAGTCGGGATCGTCGAGGATTCGACGGTGCACGGGAATCGAGGTCTTGATTCCTTCGATCACGAAGAGGTCGAGCGCGCGCCGCGCTCGAGCGATCGCCTCCGCGCGGTCGCCGCCGCGCACGATGAGCTTCGCGATCAGGGAATCGTAGTGCGACGGGATGAGATAGCCCTGGTAGGCGGCGGTGTCCACGCGAACTCCGATTCCTCCCGGCGGGTGAAACGCCGTCAGGCGCCCGGGTGAGGGCGCGAAGGTGAGGGGGTCCTCGGCGTTGATGCGGAACTCGATCGCGTGGCCCCGGGGCTTCAGCTCCCGGCCGGCGAAGGAGAGCGGCTGGCCGGCGGCGATGTTGATCTGCTCCTTGACCATGTCCACTCCCGTGACCTCTTCGGTCACGGGGTGCTCGACCTGGAGGCGCGTGTTCATCTCCATGAAGTAGAAGCGATCCTGGGAATCGAGCAGGAACTCGATCGTACCGGCGTTGGTGTAGTTGACCGCCCTCGCCGCGACGATCGCCGCCGCTCCCATCTTCCGGCGGAGCTCCGGCGTGAGCACGGGCGAGGGCGCCTCCTCGATCAGCTTCTGGTGGCGGCGCTGGATCGAGCACTCCCGCTCCCCCAGATGGTCAATGTTTCCGTGCACGTCGCCGAAGATCTGGAACTCGATGTGGCGCGGCGCCTCCAGGTACTTCTCGAGGTAAACCTCGGAGCTCGCGAACGCTTTCTCCGCCTCGGCGCGAGCCGTCTCGTAGGCGCCGGAGAGCTCTCGCTCGTCCCGTGCCACCCTCATCCCGCGGCCGCCCCCTCCCGCCGACGCCTTGAGGATCACGGGGTATCCCGCCTTCCGCGCGAAAGCGAGCGCCTCGTCCACCGAGTCGACCGGCCCGGGCGACCCGGGAACCGTCGGCACGCCGGCTGCGGCCACCGTTCGGCGGGCGAGCGACTTGTCCCCCATCTTCCGCATCGCATCCGGAGTCGGTCCGATGAAGGCGATGTGACAGTCCTGCAGGATCTCGGCGAAATACGCGTTCTCCGACAGGAACCCGTAGCCGGGGTGGATGGCGTCGGCCTCCGTGATCTCGGCCGCCGACACGATGGCCGAGATGTTCAGGTACGACGCGGCGGACGGATACGGTCCGACGCAGACGTCCTCGTCCGCGTACCGGACGTGAAGCGCATCGCGGTCTGCTTCGCTGTAGATCGCGACGGTCTTGATGTCGAGCTCACGGCAGGCGGCGATGATCCGGAGGGCGATTTCCCCCCGGTTGGCGATCAGGATCTTCTTAAACATTCGTGAGACGTAAGACGTGAGAGGTGAGACGTGGCCGAACCAAACTGTTGACCGGTGATCCTTTCAGTTCGTCTTACGTCTTACGTCTCACGTCTCACGCCGCCAGCCGGATCCCGAAGAGCTTCTCACCGTACTCGACCGGCTGTCCGTGGCGAACGTAGACGGCGACGATCTCGCCCTCGACGTCCGACTCGATCTCGTTCATGAGCTTCATCGACTCGATGATGCAGAGGATCTTCCCCCGCGCGACCGTCTCGCCCACCTCGGCGAAGGGGTCCGACTCCGGGGAGGGAGATCGGTAGAAGGTCCCGACGATCGGCGACGTGATGACGTGGACATCGTCCGCCTCTTTTGCCGCCGGGGGCAGGGACGCCGCCGCGGAACCAGCTCCCGGGATGGTCGGGGCAGTCGAGTCCGCCGCCGTGCCGAGAACCCCGTTCGCGGCTGCGGGCCGGCCCCCCTCGATGCGCAGCCGGAACCCGGACCGCTCGATCTCGAGGCCCGCGAGCCCGCGTTCGGAGACCAGATCGATCAGCTCCCTGATTTCTTTGAAGGAAAGCATTTTCTAGAAAAGCTCCTTCTCGAGTGCCGCAGCCGCCTTGCGCAGCTCGAAGCGGCCGCGCCCGAGATTGCCCTCCCGGGCCAAAAGTAGCAGCAGATAATACTCCCGGGTCACCTGGGAGAGGAGCGTGATGGCCCCGTCGGTGACGGTCGCGACCTCGCGGACCTCCCCCTCCCCAGACGCGGAAACCGTGCTCCGCGCGGCCTTGAGCAGCCCCCCGATCTCGGCCGCAACCGTCTCGATCGAAAGGCCTTCGGGAGGAGAGCCCCAGGTCTCGACCGGGATCCCGTCCGAGCCCACGAGCGAGACAGCCCGAGTCCCCTCCACCCTTTCGGCCACCCGCCGCAGCGTTTCGGCGAAAACGTTCATGGTCGGCTCCGCTTTTGAACGGCGGCGAGCCACTGGTTCAGGAGCCGGATCTTCTCGAGCCGCCGTTCGCGGCCGGCGTCCCCTACAGGAGGAGGAACGGGCGCGGGTGCGGGCACGGCGAGACGGTCCGCGGCTTCGTCCCGAAGCCGCAGGAGGCGCTCGTCCCCCGGGCTCGCCAGGAGTAGTTCGTCGGCGAGGTGTAACGCCTCGTGGGCGTGCCCCTGTTCGAAGTAAAGCTCCGCGAGCGTGCGGCCGCTCACCTCGGCCGCGACGGGCTCGCCTGCCGGGGCGGGCTCGGCCGGCGCCGTCGCCTCCGGGGGTCCCACCGCGGCGTCGGGCAGCGGCGGCTCTTCGGGTGCCGGCACGAACGGCCACGCGGTTTCCGGGAGTCGGATCTTCCGGGTGACGATTTCCTCGTCGGCCGAGGCGTCCCGGGAGGGAATCCCGTCGAGGCGCACGTCGCGCGAAAGCATCTGCTCGGCGGGTTCCGAGACGACCGGTCCCGGCTTCGGTGGCGGCGCGTAAGGGACAGACGTGATGTCGAAGGGGTCCGTCTCCCGCCGGGGCGGCGGGGGCGGCGAGAGATCGATCGCCGGAAAGGGGCTGACCATGAGAGGCAGTGGAGCGGGCGCTTCCGCCGGCTCGATTCTCGTCGGCGGCGCGGAGGCCGGCGCGAGTGCCCGCGCGGGAGCCGCATCCGGCGGAGGACCGGACGCCTCGCGGAGCTTCGCGATCACCTCGTCCATGCGCCGGTCGCCCGAGACGGCGCGGAAGCGAAGGTATCGCTTGAGCGCCTCCATGGGCTCCCCGCGCGAGAGGTGGATGTCTCCGAGCGCCTTGGCAGCGACGAGGTTCGACGGGTCGTCGACCAGGGCCTTCGAGAAATTCTGCATGGACTCGTCGATTCGTCCCACCTCGAGATATGCCCGAGCGAGCGCTACCCGGGCGGCGACGTAAGCGGGGTGCACGGCCAGCCCGCTCTCGAGTGCCTTGATCGCGTCGGGAACTCGCCCCGCTTTCCGGTACTCCTCCGCGAGCGGCACGAAAAAGCGGGAGCCCGGTTCCCGCTCGACCCGCTCCTTCAGGTCCCGGAGCCTTGCCTCCTGGTCATGGTCCGCCATCTCGCCTCGGCAAACCTATATCGCGAAAAGGGGCGAAAACGAAGCCGCCCCCCGAAGGGGGCGGCGGAGAACCTCTGGAAAGATACCGATCAAGGGCTCACGGACGTCGTCGCGGACGCGCTGTTGTTGGCCGCGTTCGAGTCGGGCGTCGCGGAGAGAACGGTTGCGGTGTTGGTCAGAGTGCTGTTGCCGGGCGCCGTAACGTTGACCACGATGGTCACCGTCGCGGAGTTTGTGGACGTGATGGTTCCGAGGAGTGCCCGTACGGTTCCGTTCAGCCCGACTGTCGGACCGGTGCAGGATCCCTGGCTCGCGACGCAGGACACGAAGGTCGTACCGCCGGGTAGCGGATCGCTCACTTCAACGCCGTTCGCTGTGTTCGGTCCAAGGTTGTTGACCGTAATCGTGTACGTCAGGTTGTTCCCGCTGAAAATCGGATCCGGAGCGTCGCTCTTCGCGATCGAGAGATCGGTCGCTGGCGCGGGCGTGACCGATGTCGTCGCCGTTGCCGTGTTGTTCGCCGCGTTTGGATCCGGTGTGTCGGAGGTCACCGAGGCCGAGTTGGCCAGAGCGCTTCCCGGTGCGGCCGTCACGGTCGTCTGGATCGTGACGATCGCGATCCCATTGGGCAGCAGAGCGCCGAGATTCACCGTGACGAGACCGCCGACGACCGGCGCACTCGGGCAGAGCCCCGGCGGCGATGTCGAACAGGAGACGAAGGTCACTCCACTCGGTAGCTGATCCGTCACGACCACGTTTGCCGCGGTGGTGGTCGGTGAGTCGTTGTTAACGTTGATCGTGTAGGTCAGGGTCCCGCCGCTCGTCACCGGATCCGGCGAGTCGCTCTTCGCGATCCGCAGGTCGGCCGAGGTAGCGCTCGAAACCGCCGTCGAGGTCGTCCCGGTGTTGTTCGCGTTGTTCGTGTCGGGCGACGACGACCGCACGACCGCCGAATTCGTCAGGGTCCGGCCTCCCGGCGCGGTGACGTTGACGGCGATCGAGAGCGTGGCGAAGCCGGGGAACGGAATCGTTCCGAGGTTGGCCGTCACGGTGCCGTTCGAACCGATCGCCGGCCCGCTGCAGCTCCCCTGGCTGGACGAGCAGGAGACGAAGGTCGTGTCCGCCGGGAGCGGGTCGCTCACGATGGCGCTCAGGGCTGCGCCCGGACCGTTGTTGGTCACGTTGATGGTGTAGGTCAGCGTGTTGCCCGAGAAGACCGGGTCGGGTGAGTCGGACTTCGTGAGCAAGAGGTCCGCCGGGATCGGTGTCGGAGTCGGCGTCGGGCCAGCCGTGGGAGTCGAGGTCGGCGTCGGCAGAGGCGTTGACGGCGTGCTCGTCACCGTCGGCGTCGGCACGACGCAGGGCACCTGCGGCTGGAAGGCGGTGTCGAGAGTCGTGCTGCACGTCGATAGCCGGTTCGTCACGGTGATCGTGACCGCGCCTCCCACGTTGATCGCGGTCCCCGCCGGCGTGCCGGGCGGGCAGAGCGGCGCCGCCCCGCCCTGGTCGGGGACGACGACGACGAGCTGGGTCGAGGACGCGGAGGAGACGGTCGCGAGACGCCCTCCAAATCGAACGTCGGCGTCCTCGA
>JBKJVY010000233.1:0-2538 GCA_046717185.1 Thermoanaerobaculia bacterium | reverse complement strand
GGAGGAGTGGCCGAGTGGTTTAAGGCGGCGGTCTTGAAAACCGCTGTACCGAAAGGTACCGGGAGTTCGAATCTCTCCTCCTCCGCCAATCGAAGCCGCCAGCCGGGGGTTCGCACCGAGCCTCGGCGAAGCCGAGGCAACAACGATGAGGTAACAATGGCTCACGAGATCCACAGGGTGACCGGCTTCGAAAAAGTCGCGCCGTTCACCCTTCGCGTCGAGTTCGAGAACAGGTCCAGCCAGGTGATCGACTTTCGCCCGGTCCTCCACGGCGAGATCTTCGGCCCGCTTCGCGACCCCGTCTTCTTCGACCGCGTCCGACTGGACGAAGAGTCCGGGACTCTCACATGGCCCAACGGGGCGGACTTCGACCCCGCGACGCTCCATGACTGGCCCCGATTCGGGCCGCAACTCGCGGCTCTCGCGGGCACTTGGACGGAAGCTCCTCAGACTACGAAACGCTGAGAACCGACATCCTCGGCTTTGTCTCGCCGCGATCTACGGCTTGATCTGACGGGCCTTCCAAGGCCTCGCCCCGGCTACTCCTCTCCTTTCCCGGAGTTGAACCACAGCCATTCCGGGCGAGCCTTGACCAGGCAGTCATTTCCTGCCCGCTGCCGGAGGATTTCCGGCTTAGCTCGCCGCGGTCTCGCGCGTCCCTCTCAACCGTTTCACCTCCGTGATATCGCGGTTGACGAAGATCGCGGCGAGCGGGCGTCCGAACTCGTCTCCGACGGAAACGACGAGCGTCTCGGCGACCCCCTCCGAGCCGTCCTTGCGCCGGAAGGGCATCTCTCCGGCCCAGCGCCCTTCGCGGCGCATGGTCTTCAGCATTCTTTCCGTCAGCTCGGCCGCCTCGTCGGGTCGGTGCACCAGTGCGGGGGTCTGGCCGACCGCCTCCTCTTTCGCGTAGCCGAACATCCGCTCCGCGCCGGGGTTCCAGTCCACGATCCGGCCGTCGAGGTCCGTGACGACGACGCCGTCGAAGATGTGCTCGAAGTACCGCGCCTGACGCTTGAGCGTCATCTCCATCAACCGGCGGTCGGTGGCGTCCCGGAAACTCCACACTCTCCCCACCGTCTTTCCGCCGATCTTCTGCGGCTGCGAGTACCGCTCGAAGATTCGCCCGTCCTTGAACTCGACCCAGTCGTAGCTCTTCGATTCCGGCTGCGCGTACAGCTCCCGCACCTTCTTGATGAAGCGCTCCGGGTCCTTCACCTTGTCGAGCACCCACGCGAGCGCCTCGTTGTCGTCGCGCGAATCCTGGACCGACTGCGGAATGCGCCACATCTCGGTGAATTTCCGGTTGAAGTTCACCATCCTGCCGTTCTCGTCCACGACGAGGATCCCGTCGGTCGTCGCGTCGAGGGTCGCCTTGAGGAGCGAGACGCTCTCCTCGATCTCCCGGTCGGCTCGCCGCCGGACGGTGACGTCCCGGAACGAGAGGACCTTGCCGACGCTCTTTCCGCCGAGCATCTGCGGATGCGTGTGCCGCTCGAGTATCCGGCCGTCCTTGAACTCGACGACGTCGAGCGACTCCGAGTCCTGGCGCGCGTACGAGCGCATGGCGAGCTGAACGAACCCGCCCGGGTCCTTCACCTGGTCGAGGACCGAGGAGAGGAGCTCGTCGCGATGGAGTGAGGTCGCCGCGCTCTCGGAGATCTTCCACATGTCCAGGAACCGGCGGTTGTAAACGACGATATTGCCGTCGTGGTCGAGAACGAGGATCCCGTCCGCAGTCGAGTCGAGGGTCGCGCGCAGAAGCGAGACCGACTTCTCGAGCTCCCTCTCGGCCCTCTTCCTCTCGGTGATGTCGAGCGCCGAGCCGATGACCCCCTTGATGCTCCCGTCGTTGTGCCGGAGCGGCTCGACGTGGGCCGCGAACGTGCGGCCCTTCCACTCGGTCTCATAGGTGACGGACTCGCCGGCCAGGGCTCGCCGGTGGGCGGCGATCGCGTGGAACTCGGGGTCGTCCGTCTGGAAGTAGTCGAAGACCGTCCAGCCCTTGAACTGGTCCGGTCGCTGGCCCAGGTTGGCGAGGCCCGCTCCCATCGTTGACGTGAACCGCAGCGCGCGGTCCACGGACCAGAGGACCGCGGGCATCTGCTCGACGAGGACTCTGATCTCCACATCCTTCTCGTGCAGGGCCTCGTCCGCTTCCTTGCGCTGCTCCACGACGCGCCGCCGGAGCTCCAGCTGGGCTTCGACCTGGCGCGAGAGCGCGCGCAGCGCGTTCTCCTGCTTCTCGGTTAGATGGCGCGGAGTCCGGTCCATGACGCACAGAGTTCCGAGCGCGTGGCCATCCGTCGTCCGAAGCGGCGCGCCCGCGTAGAACCGGATCTTGGGATCGGTCGTGACGAGTGGGTTGTCCGAGAAGCGGGGATCCTGGGTGGCGTCTGCGACGATGAAGAGGCCGCGCTGCAGGATCGCGTGCGCGCAGAAGGCGAGATCCCGGGACGTTTCCGGCGTGTCGAGGCCCACCTTCGCCTTGAACCACTGCCGGTCGTGGTCCACGAGCGAGATCATCGAGATCGGGGT
>JBKJVY010000232.1:0-3848 GCA_046717185.1 Thermoanaerobaculia bacterium | reverse complement strand
AGGCAAAGCTTTCGGTCGCCGCGCTTGCGATTGCGGCCGCCGAAAGAACCAGGGCCACGGCCAGGGCGACGCGCTTTCTCGGGTACGTCATGTCCTCTCTCCTCTTCTCGGTGTCCAACGAACTACGCGGCAACCGCGCACCACGTTGCGTGCAACCTTGACGGTTTTGCTCGCGCGCCCATAAACTGCGGGACGCTTGATGGGTCCTTCTCCTCGATGAGCGACGGGCAGCGTACCCCCTTCGGCGCGCGAGAGACCTTCTCGACGGCTTCGGGGCGCACGGCCAACTACTACTCCCTCCCCCGGCTCGAGCGGGAGGGGATCGGCGCGATATCACGGCTGCCGGTCAGTCTCCGGATCGTGCTCGAGTCTCTCGTCCGCAATGTGGACGGGAAGAGGGTTCGGGAACGCGATGTCGTGGAGCTTGCCAACTGGAAGCCGAACGCCGAGCGAACCGCCGAAATTCCGTTCGTCGTCGCCCGGATCGTCCTGCAGGACTTCACGGGCGTTCCACTCCTCGTTGACCTCGCCGCGATGCGCTCCGCCGTCGAACGAATGGGGAAAGACCCGGCGGTCATCGAGCCTCTCGTACCGGTGGCGCTCGTCGTCGACCACTCCGTCCAGGTGGACTACTGGTCCACTCCCGACGCGCTGCGCCTCAACATGGAGGTCGAGTTCCGGAGGAACCGCGCGCGGTACGAGTTCCTGAAGTGGGGTACACAGGCGTTCTCCGGCTTCGACGTCGTGCCGCCCGGCGTCGGGATCGTCCACCAGGTCAACATGGAGCGGATCGCGCCCGGCGTCTTCGAGAAAGACGGCGTCGTCTTTCCCGACTCGCTCGTCGGAACGGACTCGCACACGACGATGATCAACAGCCTGGGGGTCGTCGGGTGGGGCGTCGGCGGCATCGAGGCCGAAGCCGGGATGCTCGGCCAGCCGGTCTATCTCCTCATGCCCGACGTCGTGGGAGTCCACGTCACCGGACGGCTCGGCGAAGGGGTAACCGCCACGGATCTTGCCCTGCACGTGACCGAGATGCTCCGCAAGGCGAAGGTCGTGGGCAAGTTCGTCGAGTTCCACGGCGAGGGCGCGGCGTCGCTCGCGGTCACGGACCGCGCGCCGGTCGCCAACATGGCGCCGGAGTACGGGGCGACGATGGGGTTCTTCCCGGTGGACGAAGAGACGTGCCGATATCTCCTCGCCACCGGGCGGTCGCCGGAGCGGGTCGACCTTTTCCGGGAGTACTGGAAGGCGCAGGGCCTCTTCGGAATCCCGCGCGGCGGCGAGTGCGATTACTCGCAAGTCCTCGAGCTCGACCTGGGGAACGTCCACTCGAGCGTCTCCGGGCCGCGGCGGCCGCAAGACCGGATTCCCCTCCCGGAGCTCGGGAAGGTCTTCCGCGACCTCCTCGTCGCTCCCACCTCATCGGGGGGCTACGGGCGTTCTCCCGATGCGATCTCCCGCCGCTTCCGGGCGCGACTCGGAGGAACCGGTGCGCCGAGCCCACAGTCCGGAGGGGGCAAGCAGGAGGCGGAACCGTTCGTCGCCGGGAAGAAGGACACGAACCCCCTGACCGAGATCGAGATGGTCAACAACCGCCCCACCGCGACGCGGGTGGAGGAGCTCCCGGAAGAACCCCTTCCTTCGGGATCCGTCTCGCTCGGGCACGGCGACGTCCTGATCGCAGCGATCACGTCGTGCACCAACACGTCGAATCCGGCGCTGATGATCGGCGCGGCTCTCCTCGCGAAGAAGGCGGTCGAGCGCGGGCTCTCCGTCCCGCCCTACGTAAAGGCCTCGTTCGCTCCCGGTTCGCGGGTCGTGACCGACTACCTGGCGCGCGCCGGACTCCAGACGTACCTCGACAGGCTGGGCTTCAATCTCGTCGGGTACGGGTGCACGACCTGTATCGGGAACTCGGGTCCCCTCGATTCCGGGATCGAGGAAGCCGTCACCGGCCACGACATCGTCGCGGCCTCCGTCCTCTCCGGGAACCGCAACTTCGAGGCCCGCATTCAACAGAGCATCCGGGCGAACTTCCTCATGAGTCCCCCCCTCGTCGTCGCGTTCGCGCTCGCCGGCCGCGTGGACAAGGACCTGACCACGGAGCCAATCGGCCGCGACACGAGCGGCCAGGACGTCTTCTTGAAGGACCTCTGGCCGAGCTCGAGCGAAGTGCACGAAATCGCTTCGGCCGCCGTGAGCCCGGAGTCCTACACCCGGCTCTACGGCCGAGCCGCGGAAGAGAACCCGCTGTGGAACGAGATCTCCGCCCCATCGGGCAAGGCGTACGCGTGGGACTCGAACTCGACGTACATCCAGGAGCCCCCCTTCTTCGACCGGTTCTCCATGACCCCCGGAGAGGTCTGCGACATCCAGTCGGCCCGGGCGCTCGCGATTTTCGGCGACTCGGTCACGACCGACCACATCAGTCCCGCCGGCGCGATCAAGAAGACTTCGCCGGCCGGCCTCTATCTCCAGGAGCGCGGCGTCACCCCCGAGGACTTCAACAGCTACGGGTCGCGAAGGGGCAACGACCGCGTCATGACGCGCGGCACGTTTGCGAACGTGCGGATCCGCAATCGGATGGTGGCGGATGAAGAGGGCGGCGTCACCGTCTACCAGCCGCACGGGGAAAAGATGTCCATCTACGACGCCTCGGTCAAATACCAGGCGGCCGGTATCCCACTCCTCGTTTTCGCGGGGCAGGAGTACGGCTCGGGCAGCTCACGCGACTGGGCCGCCAAGGGCACGCGACTACTCGGAGTGCGGGCGGTGATCGCGGAGAGCTTCGAGCGCATCCACCGCTCGAACCTCGTCGGGATGGGCGTGCTCCCCTGTCAGTTTCCGGAAGGGGTGAACGCGCGAACGCTCGGGCTCGACGGCAGCGAGTCGTTCGACCTGACCGGGCTCGAAGGCGACGTCCGCCCGCGCGCGCAAGTGAAGTTGACGATCCGCCGGGAGAGCGGCGACGCGCAGGAGCTTCCTGTCAGAGCGAGGATCGACACGCCGATCGAGTCGGACTATTACCGGCACGGGGGAATTCTGCCCTTCGTGTTGAGACAGCTCGTCTCTTCCTAGACCTTCTTTTCTCGAAGGGGACACAGATCCCTCGCTTCGCTCGGGATGACAAACCTATTTCAACTGTCATTCCGAGGAGCGAAGCGACGAGGAATCCCCCGAAACGCAGGGGATCCTTCGCTGCGCTCAGGATGACACGCGAGGGCGAAGGGCTCAGGACGACAACGTGAGGCCTCGCTATACTCGCCGTTTGGACGAAAGCTCGACGACCGCCGCTCCCTCGGCCCAACGCTTTCTCGACGCCTGTTTCGGCAGGCCCGTGGATCGCGCCCCGGCCTGGATGATGCGCCAGGCGGGACGCTACCTTCCGGAGTATCGGGAGGTACGGCGCCGGGTGTCGTTTCTCGACCTCTGCCGGGACGTGGATCTCGCGGCCGAGGTTTCCCTTCAGCCGTTCCGCCGCTTTTCGCCGGACGGCGTGATCTTCTTTTCCGACATCCTCGTGCCGGTCCAGGCGATGGGCGCGCGGGTCGAGTTCGGGAAAGAAGGCCCGCGCTTGACGCATCCGGTCCGCACCGGGGACGACGTCATGAGGCTGCGCCGCTTCGATCCGGCCGGCGAGCTGCGTTTCACGGGAGAAATCCTGAAGCGACTCCGGAGCGAAGTCGGAGACAACGCGGCCGTCATCGGCTTCGCGGGCGCCCCGTGGACGCTCGCGTGCTATCTCATCGAAGGGGGCGGCTCGAAGTCTTTCGCCGCGATCAAGCAGATGATGGGCGTGGGCCAGCGCACCCTCGAGGGCCTTCTGAACCTGCTCGCGGACGTCG
>JBKJVY010000231.1:0-4486 GCA_046717185.1 Thermoanaerobaculia bacterium | reverse complement strand
GCGGCGGATGAGGAAGTTCGTGGAGAAGATTCGCGAGAGCAAATAGTCGAATCGAGGTGCCGAGATGACGACTGCAGAGCCCAGGATCGATTACGAGCAGTTCCAGAGGATTCCGAGGTACGACAGCAGACGCTTCGAGCTGATCGATGGCAAAGTCTTCTCGCCTCCGACTCCGAACACGGCTCATCAGAGGTCCGTTGGGAACGTCCTGGTTGCGCTGGACAAGTTCGTGAAACAGCAAGGTGCCGGTGAAGTCTTCCTCGGGCCGCTCGACGTGGTCTTCAGTAGATGGACCGCGCTCGAGCCGGATCTCCTGTTCGTCGGTGAGGACCGAGCCTCGATCGTCACGGAGGACAACATCCAAGGCGCACCCGACCTCGTGGTCGAAGTCCTGTCGCGGGGGAACGAAACCTACGATCGCGAAACCAAGATGCGGGCATACGAGAGGGCGGGAGTGCCGGAGCTCTGGTACCTGGACCCCGAAGAGAAGACGGCTGAGGTCCTGAACCTCGGGCCGGACGGCCGCTACCTCCTGGTGGCACAGCTCGCGGGGAGGGAGGCGATTGTCTCAAAGATGCTGACGGGGCTATTCCTCACCCTCGACGAGGTCTTCGCGGACTGACACGCATCGGATCGACGGATCCCGTCGCCAGAGGTCGCGACAATCAGTTAACGAGAGTATCGCGGGTGCTAGACTGGCCGAGAAGAGGACACCCGCCATGGTGACGATCGTCGCCCCGAAGTTCACCTACAAAGACCTTCAGGAGATGCCGGACGACGGCAAGCGCTACCAGCTAATCGATGGCGAGTTGTACGTGACCCCTTCGCCGAACCGCGCGCATCAGCGGGCGGTGGGAAATCTCCACATCCTCTTACGAGAACGTATCGAGAAGGCCGGCCTCGGAGAGGTCTACCTTGCTCCGTTCGACGTCGTCTTCGACCAGATGAACGTCGTCCAGCCGGACCTTCTCGTCGTCGGCATCGAGCGGCTGGCGATCATCACCGAGGCCAACGTCGGAGGCGTTCCCGACATCGCGATCGAGGTCCTCTCACCGAGCAACAAACGGTTCGATCGGGAGAAGAAGCTGCAGCTCTACGGACGGGTCGGCGTTCCGGAGCTCTGGTACTTCGATCCGGCCGATCGCTCCGCCGAGGTGTTCCACGCCGATGCGGAGGGCCGCTGCGTGCTGACGGCGAAGCTCTCGGGGAGTGAGGCGATCCGGTCGGCGGTCTTTCCGGGCCTGTCGCTGGCGCTCGACGAGGTGTTCGCCGGCTGACCGAGCTAGGAGCGAGGCCTCGCCGCTCGCCAGTGAGGCAGACCTAGCGGGGAACGAGATAGGTTCCGGCGATTCGATCCTGCAGGCTACGCTCCGGATGGTAGCCCGCGTATACAGCGCCGCCGAGAAAGATGAGAGCGCAAGCCACCGCCGTCGAGTAGATGACCGGCTCAGCGAGTTGGACTGGCAACGATTTCAAGGCGAAAATGCTTACCGCGGCCAAGATCCAGAAGGGCGACCATGCGACCAGGCTCCGGCCCACCGCCTTCAGAACGGATGGCTTCGCGCCGTCCGCTTCGACCACCGCCAGCCCGAAAGCTCTGAGAGACAATCCGCCGCGGAAGAAAAGCCCCGAGTACAGACCAGCGGCGGCGATCGTTAACGCCGTCACGGCCACCGCCTCCAATTCTCTTGGCCCCGCACTCTCCGGACCAAGTTTTGCTCCGGCGTTGAATGCGGCATAATGGGCGACCCACAAGATCAACGCCAAGCTCCCCCCGGACAACAAATGATTGAGTCGCAATTGGCGAGTGTCCGCTGGCGGCTGATCCAGGAGCTCTCTCAACCGGCTTAGAAAAACATCCGGGGTCTTGAGTCCGGCGGTTTCGACCTTGAACGCTCGGACCGCCAAAGGTACCGGTCCCGACATCAACGTTGCGCCCACCTCGCCGAGGAAATCCTGAGCTCGCCAGAGATCCGATTTGGTCGGCTCACTCGCCCCAGCCGGCTGTGGTGCGGAACCGGGCGCCGGAAAATCCAGTAGCCTGGCACGCCCGTCCGGCGCGACCCAGACTCTGTCCAACGCTAGAACGGACGGCAATGAGCCGTCTTTTAGAGCCTCATTCACTTCCTCCGCAAGGGCGAACAACCACAGACCCGCCGCGCTCCACGGAGGCTTCTCGGTTACTTTCTGTCGCAGCGGTCTGCCCTCGGGCGCCTCCCAGACGTCCCAACATCCGTCCGGGGACCGGCTACCGTCGTGCCAGCGGAGCCGACCAGGGCGCGCGAGGTCGCGACGTTGAGCAGAAAACGGAGGAGATCCCGCCGGAAGCACGCGAATCCAGACTTCTCGCCGAAGCTGCTCGTCGACGCCCAGAAGCAGCTCTTCGCCCTCGCATTCCCAGAGTCTCTCCAGGATCGGATAAGCGCCGATGCGACCGACGGGCTTCTCGGCCGACCGAACCCATCCGAGCGGAGCCCCTTGGGCGGCGGGGCGCGGCTGAATCCGGACAGGCCTGCGAACCACCCGGGTTCCACTTGCAAGGTCTTGTAACGCGGCGTAACCATTCCGGCGGCGAGCGGTCACGAAAAGAAGCGCGAAAAGCAAGATCCCGAATCCTGGAAAGACTACTCGTCCGCCTAGATCAAGAAGACTGAGAAAGAACGCGAGCCCGGGCATCACGAAGACCGAAGTCCGTAGGGCGGCTCGGCCGAGGCCGGGCGGGCCGGAATCCGGACCGGCGACTCGCAGTCCGAACACTGTCTTGCCGAGCGAGGCGCCTCTCAGGCCTTCGAGGAGAGTGAAATACAGAACGACGGTAGCGAGTTTGAGGATCATCTTGGAGGCCTCGGGGGGGCCACCGGAGAAAGGAACCCCGATAAGCGCTAGAAGAGCCCAATCCATCGCTCCGGCCAATGCGCGTAATCGAAGAGTCGCGGGACTCGCAGCTTCCGAGCCCAGCGGGGCAAGTTCCGCTCTCAGGGACGCGTAGTCGGGGTAACGCGACTCGGGATTCTTTGCGAGACAACGAAGGGTGACCCGCTCGAGAGCGGATGGGACCTCGGGCCGGAACTGCCGGGGGGACTCGGGCGGCCGCTCGAGGACTTGCGCGAAGAGCTTCCCCGCGTGCTGTTCGTCGAAGGGAGGGCGCCCGGTGATCAGGTAGTAGAGGGTCGCCCCTACCGAGTAAATGTCCGAACGCACATCGACGTCCCCGCCGCGAATCTGCTCCGGCGAGGCGAACGCGGGCGTTCCCAGAAACGTCCCAGTGGTCGTCAGATGGCTCTCCGGTCGGGCGAGCGTGGACATGGAAAGTCCGAAGTCCCCGATCTTGACTTTGCCATCCCGATCGACGAAGCAGTTCGAAGGTTTGATGTCCCGGTGCAAGACGCCCTTCGCTGCGCTCGCTGCCAGGCCGTCGATCGCCTGAACGATCGCGTCCACGGCTTCACGGACTTTCATCGGGCCCCCGGCCGCGACGAGGTCTTTGAGCGTCCCTCCCGGTACCAGCTCCATCGTGATCAGCGGCACCCCGTCGACCTCTTCGGTCCCGTAGACGTACACGGTGTTGGGGTGGCTCAAGGAAGCGGCGAGACGGCCTTCCCGCAGGAAGCGCGCGCGGTTTTCCGCTCCTCCAAGGGAATGGTTCAAAGTCTTGAGTGCGACCGTTCGTCCGGTATCGGTCTGCTCGGCCTCATAGACTTCGCCCATCCCACCTTTCCCGAGCATCCGAATGATCCGGTACCGTCCGAACAGACTGCCGATCGGAAGCTCCTCACGACTGAAGGGATCCGCGGCGTGCGGTCGGGTCGGACGAGAGTCGTGAATGGTTGGGGCTTGGGAAAGGGACAGCGTATCTCCCTCTTCGTTGCCGGAAGAGGGTAGTGACCCGTCTTTGGGAGGTTCGGTCTCGGTCACTGGGAGTTCGCTGGTGGGCCGAACACTAGCCGCGGCATCGCACGACTGTCAATCGAACGTCCGGCTAACTCTTGACTCGGTAGTCCTCGCGAAGGTGGCGCAGTTCTTTCAGCGCGCTGCGTAGCACGCCGATCACCCGCGGCACCTCGCGCCCGTAGTACTTCATCTCGGGGTCACAGTCCGTCAGGCCGTAGATCGCCTCGTCCTTCTCCAACCGATCTTTCTCAAAGGAAAGCCTCTCGATCAGCTCGTCCAGCTCCGATCGCAGCACGAACGCGATGTCGCGCACGCCGAGGAACCGGCTGCACTGCGGGCAGTGCACCTCTTCGCTGCCGGTGTCGGGGACTCCATCGATGACGAACTGCCGCTCGCAGCGCGGGCACTCGAAGACTTCCGGGATCATGAGCCGAGTCTAGACCCGAAGCGCGGGAGTGCAACGTCCCAGGAAGAGGACGGATCGCCTGCCGACTTCAGACCGCATCGCTCTTCGACGTGAAGTTGAAGTCCCGCCCGCGGATCGCCGGCACGACCATGTCGCCCGTCGACTCCGCGGCGCTCATCGCCTCGATGT
>JBKJVY010000230.1:0-2708 GCA_046717185.1 Thermoanaerobaculia bacterium | reverse complement strand
CGGCAGAAACTCGGTCAGACCCTGGATCAGCCCGAGAAGCGCGGCTTCGAGCCAACTCATACGACCACCGGGACGATCACCGGCCGGATTCCAAACTCCCTCCGGCAGGCTCGTTTCGCCGAGAGCGCGATTTCGGCGCGCAGCCATTCGGCATCCGCCAGTTCCTCGGGAGTCGCCCGGTCGAGAACCTGGGTCGCGGCGGTTGTGATGGCGCGGACGAGTCCGCGCTCGTCCTCGGCGACACCGCGAGCGGCCACCGCGATCTCGCGACCGTGAACGAGCACGGCCACGAACCCTTCTTCCGCGAGCCGCCTTCGGTCGCGCACGACCTCGAGGTCCACCGCCTCGGGCCGGGAGTCGAGGAAGATCTTGCCGATCGCAACCGCTCCCCGCTCGATGCGGAGACCGGAGTCCGAGATCGTCAGTCGGTCGCCGTTGTCGAGAATCGCCACGCGATCACCGGGGACCCCCGCTTCGCGCGCGATGTCCGAAAGGGCGGCAAGCATCCGCGGCTCGCCGTGGACGGGGAGAACCGCGCGCGGCTTCACCAGGGCGAGCCAGTCCGCGATGTCATCGCGATGGGCGTGACCGGAGACGTGGATCGGCGGATCGGTCTCTCGCATCACGCGCGCCCCGCGGCGGACGAGGTGATCGGTCACGCGGTTGACCGATCGCTCGTGGCCCGGAATCGTGCGGGCGGAGAAGAGAACGAGGTCGCCCGGATCGAGGCGCAGGTCGGTGTGCTCGTCGAGCGCGAGGCGGTAGAGGGCGGAGAACGGCTCCCCCTGGCTTCCCGAGGTCAGGCAGAGGACCCGTCCGCGAGGGACCTTCGAGAGCTCGCCGGTCGCGATTCGCGCGGCGTCCGGAAGCCGCAGCCGGCCGAACCGCTCCGCGATCTCGGCGACGGTGCGCATGCTTCGCCCGAGCATCGCAACTCGACGGCCGGAGCGGATCGCCGCGCCGGCAGCCTCGGAGACGCGCGCCACGTGGCTCGAAAACGTCGTGAGAATGATCCGGCCCGGCGCCCCCGCGAAAGCCGCGGCGAGACCTTCCCCCGCGACCCTTTCGGAAAGCGCGCGTCCCGGCCGCTCGGCGTTGGTCGAGTCCACGAGGGCGAGGTCGACTCCTCCCGCCGTCGCTTCGGCGATGGCTTCGACGTCGGTCGTCTCGCCGTCGGGCGGGTCGGGGTCGAGCTTGAAGTCTCCCGAGTGGAAGAGCTTCCAGCCGCCCGCCTCGATCAAGATCGCCGCGGAGTCCGGGACCGAGTGCGAGACGCGGAAGAACCGGAACCGGAAGCTCCCCGCCCGGATGGTCTCACCGCGCCGTGCCTCGAAGAGTGGCTCCGCCGGGAGGCCCGACTCCTCGAGACGCCGCCGGGCGAGGGCGAGCGTGAAAGGCAGGCCGTAAACGGGCGCCCGGCACCATTCGCGCAGGAGCGGGAGCGCGCCGATGTGGTCCTCGTGGCCGTGGGTGAGGAGCACCGCGTCGATCGGGACGTCCTTGAGCGGCGCGAGGTCCGGCGCGACCCGATCGATTCCCGGAAACGTTTCATCGGGAAACGACACGCCGACGTCGACGATGAGGTTCGAGCCGGCGGCGGAGACCCAGAGAACGTTGCGCCCGAACTCGCCAAGACCGCCGAGGGCGACGAGGGAGACGGAAGAGCTCATTTCGCTCGGGAGGCCGCCGGCTCGAAGTCGATCCGGTCCGCGAGCGCCAGGTAGTTCTCGAGCGAGAGCTCCCCGGCGCGGGCCCGCGGGTCGAAGCCGACGTCTTCGAGCGCGCGCTCGATCGACGATCGCCCGGCTGCGGCCGCGGCCGAGATGGCGTTCGCGGCGGTCTTGCGGCGGGACCGGAAGGCGAGCGACGCGAGGTGGAGCGCCCGCTCGCGTGAAACAGGATCGAGCCGCGGGGACCGGGGGACGAGCTCGATTACGCTCGAGGTCACCCTGGGCGGGGGACGAAAGGCGCCCGCCGGCAGGTCGAAAAGCACCCGCGCCCGGGCGAACGCCGCGGTGCGGATGGACAGGTAGCCATAGCCTTCCTCTCCGGGCTTGGCGGCGAAACGCCGCGCGACCTCCTTCTGGACCGTCGCGATCGCCCGGGAGAAAGTCCCCTCCTCCTCCACGGCGCGACGAAGGATCGGCGTCGCGGCGTTGTACGGCAGGTTGGAGACGAGGACCGCCGGCGGCGCCCATCCCGCATCGTCGAGCCACGCCGCGAAGCTCCGGTCCAACACGTCTCCCCGAAAAAGACGGACGTTCCCGGCGTCGGCCAGCGCCCTCTCGAGCGCCTCGACACGGAGAGGGTCGATCTCGACCGCGAGAAGCCTCCCCGCACGTTCGGTTAGCGGCCGCGTGAGAGCGCCTTCGCCCGGTCCGACCTCGAAGGCGGTGTCATCCGGCCCGACCCCCGAGGCCTCGACGATGCGCCCCGCGGTCTCGGGACGGATGAGGAAGTGCTGGCCCCAGCGCTTTCGCGCCGGGATCAACGAAGGCCCTTCCGCCGCAGGAAGAAGAGCATCACGAGGGGGACCCCCACTATCAGAGCGAGGCTCGTCAGGAAGAGGTAGTGGTTCCGCGGCTGCGGCTCGAAAATCTGGAAGTTCATCCCGAAGAAGCCCGTGGCCGCGGTGATCGGCAGGAAGATGATGGAGATGACCGTGAGTTTCCGGACGATGTCGGAAAGGCGGTTGTTCTGGATCGACA
>JBKJVY010000229.1:0-2900 GCA_046717185.1 Thermoanaerobaculia bacterium | reverse complement strand
TGCGCCGCCTCCATTGCCGCCCACTTCTTCGCGTAGTTGTCCACTGTCCCGCTGAGCGTGACGATTCCCTTGTCCACCTCGACACCCACCTCGGTCTGTCCGATGCGCGTGTCCCACCGCAGCTCCCTCATCACCTCCTGTTGAATCTGAAGCTCTGATTTCGTGACTGTTTCGTACATTGCCAACTCCTTTCAGTGGGAGCGTCCCTCGCAACGGAGCGTCCGGCATGATGCGGACGCATCATTTCGGCGACGGCAAGACCGGGGTCGCGACCGGGTGGTGCTCTTCTCGCCAGGTCTTCTTTTTCGCTCGAGTTTGATGCGAATGAATCATTCGACGCAGCGAGGCGGCCCCCTACGATCCTCACGTGATCAGGCAGCAAGCTGAGGCAAGCCCGATGTTCGGCAGGTCAGGGATGCTGTTCGAGGACCGCCGGCACGCCGGTCGAACGCTCGCGCGAGGGCTTGACGCATACGCGGGACGAGACGATGTCCTCATCCTGGCTCTTCCGCGCGGTGGGGTGCCTGTCGCCTACGAGGTAGCGGAAGCGCTCGCCGCGCCGCTCGATGTGTTTCTCGTGCGCAAGCTCGGCGTGCCCGGCCACGAGGAGTTCGCCATGGGCGCCATCGCTTCGGGAGGCGTGCGCGTCCTGAACGCCGCCATCGTCGCGCAGTTTCGGATTCCGGCCAGCCAAATCGAGGCGGTGACGCGCCAGGAGGAGCGGGAGCTGCGCCGCCGCGAGCGCGATTACAGGGGCGACCATCCGCCGCTCAACGTGCGGGAACGGACCGTGATCCTTGTAGACGACGGTCTTGCCACGGGTTCCTCCATGCGCGCGGCCATCGCAGCGGTCCGAAGGCTCGGCCCCAAGCGCGTCGTCGTAGCCGTGCCGGTGGCGCCGCCCGCCACTTGCCGTGAGCTTTCCGCGCTCGCGGACGAAGTGATTTCTTCCGCCACACCGGAACCCTTTCTCTCCGTTGGCCGTTTCTATCAGGACTTCGAGCAGACGGGGGACGAAGAGGTGAAGGAGCTGCTCGAGCGCGCGACGGCCAGAGAGCCGGTTGCGCAAGGCCGCAGAGGCTCGCGGTGATTCTCTCGGACGCCGCACTCGCCCGAGCGGTCCGTCAAGCCGTTCGTCCCCTCTCCGGGGCGCGGACGCTCCTCGAATGCCGCGCTGCAACGCACTGAGGAGGAGATATGAGAAACCGACAGATCCCCCGCGCGGAATGGTACAAGTTCTTTCAGGAGTTCAGCCGCAGGCACGAGGACTGGCTCGCCACCGTCCGGGTGATGAACCAACGGATTGGGGCGCAGGTGGTGGCCCGAGAGCTGCCCCTCGAGGGCATCGTGGCCGATCCCGAGGCGACCGCGATTTCGATCCACCTCGGGCGAGACCCCGAGAAGCACGTTGAGCATCCCGTCGAGAAGCCGCTCCAGGTCTGGCTCGAACTCCGGGAGGACGGCGCCGAGCGGGCGCTCGAGATCGTGTCGGCGACCGGCACGAAGACGATCCTCGAGTTCCGTGTCACCCAGCCTGTCGAGATGGTGGACGGCCTCGTGGGGGCGACCCCCCTGCGAGCGAAGTGAACTTGTCTACGCCGGATGGCGCGCCAGCTTCGGCGGGCATCGCTCGGCACGACTCGGGGCGGAACCGAGCGACGACAATGAAGAGCCGATTCCTCACCGGCGTCTTTTCGAGCACGGCGCGCGCCGGCAGCGAGTCGGAGGCAGGTCGAAGACGACGGCCAGCGGGGAGTACCTGTGCGGATTAGCGCTGGAGTCCCGG
This sequence comes from Thermoanaerobaculia bacterium, assembly GCA_046717185.1. Taxonomy (GTDB): domain Bacteria; phylum Acidobacteriota; class Thermoanaerobaculia; order UBA5066; family Gp7-AA6; genus Gp7-AA6. The sequence goes on along the minus strand of JBKJVY010000229.1, from coordinate 1,114 downwards.
AAAGCGTCAGTCCTCACTGAACGGGCGTATCCGGACGGAACGGCCTCCCGGGTTCTTCTGCGTGATCTCCCGCACGGCCGCCGCGATTTCGCGGCAGATGGGATCCAGGCTGTGATCACCTCTCTCCTCGGCGGAGAGGACCAGGTCCGTCAGCGACACGACGCCGGTGAGGACGCCGTCTTCTCCGACGACCGGCAAGTGACGAATACGTCGGGACCGCATCAGCCGAACCGCGTCGAGAACGTTGGTGTCCGGATCGCAGGTGGTGACTGCTCGACTCATCATTTCCCGAACGAGAATGCCTCGCAGTGGGCGGTGGTCGGTCGCTCCGAGGAGGCAGATGTCTCCGTCGGTGATCACTCCGACCGGACGGCCGGCCGTATCCAGGACGGGGAGGAAGCGGCAGTCGGCATGATTCATCGCCATCGCGGCAGCGGCGATGGTGTCTTCCGGCCGACAGGACTTCACGTCGGCAGCCATGATGTCTCGAACTTTGAGACAGTCGTTGTGCTGGCCCTCTTCGAGCGGCCGCTTCCCGGCGAACGACTGCTCCGGAGCGCGCGCGAGGCCTTTGAAATCGGGCTCACAGAGACTACCGCTTGGAAACTGGCCTGCCCGCTCGGCGGCGTCCGCCGCGGATCCTCGAGGAGCGGCGTTCATGCTGTGCGCTGTCAGCTGCATCGCTTTCATGAGACCTCCCGCCGGCGAAGATCTCCGAAAAGCCACGTCGGCCGAATGATCCAATCGCATCAATTTCAGACGCCGAGTTTCCCGGATGATGTGTTGGGGAAGCGCGAGTGACGTGTTCGGCAAGACCGATGAGTGGGAGTGTCTCGGGTTCCTCCTTCTCTTCGCCCTGAACGCGATCGCGGAAGGAATCGAGCGGCCTCTCCGAGGCCTTCGACTGGTCGGAGAATCCGTTCACCGTATTCGCCTTCATCCAGACGACATCGCCGCCTTTTCCAATGCGTCACGATCGGCACGCCGGTCGTGATCGTCTACGACCTTTCTGGAATCCGACGGTCCCAGCGGGAAGGGATCGCGATGCCGGTCGCGCGCGCGTCCGACACGGAGTGAGTCAGGCAGGACCGAAATGATGTAAATGAATCATCGT
>JBKJVY010000228.1:0-3633 GCA_046717185.1 Thermoanaerobaculia bacterium | reverse complement strand
CCCGCGACGGCTCTCGAGAAGATGACGGGAGTCGGCACCGAGCCGATCTCGCTCGCGAACCGCGCGTCCACGTTCTCGGCGACGACGACCGTGCACCCGAACGCGCCGGGCGTGCGCGTCCTCGAGGGACAGGTCGTCGACGTGACCGTTCGGATCGGCCCGGCGGCGACGAAAACGCCCGGCCCGCAAGAACGCACTGCCGCGCCGTGAAGCTCTTCGGAACGGACGGGCTCCGGGGGCGGGCCGGCGACTTTCCCCTCGACGAACGTTCCCTGCGCACGGTCGGCCGGGAAGTCGGCGCGAGCGTCCGGCGGGAGGGAGGAAGCGCGGTCGTGCTCGGCGGCGACACGCGCGAGTCCACGCCCGCGATGGCCGCCTACCTTGCGGCCGGCCTCGAGAGCTCGGGGTGTTCGGTGGCCTGGGCGGGCGTGGTTACGACTCCGGCGGTCGCGGAGCTCGTTCTCGCCCTCTCCGCGGGCGCGGGCGTCTCCATCTCCGCGTCCCACAATCCCTGGGAGGACAACGGGGTGAAAGTGTTCGGGCCGGACGGCCGCAAGTGGCCGGATGAGAAGGAGGAAGAGGTCGAGAGAAAACTCCTCGATCTCCCTCCTCTCCGGGCCGAGGAGGGTCGGAGTGAGGGGCATGTGCAGCCGCCTCCCGTCGACGCGGCGCTCGCGGGGATCTACCTCGAACGACTCCTCTCCCGCTTTCCGTCGCGCCTGCCCGATCTTTCCACGCTCGTGGACGCCGGCAACGGCGCCGCGTACCGGCTGGGACCGGAAGCCCTCACGCGCGCCGGCTGCCGGGTGAAGGCGATCGCCGACCGTCCCGACGGTCGAAACATCAACGACGGATGCGGCGCCCTCCACCCCGAAGGAATGGCCCGCGAGACGCGCGCGCACCGGGCGGTTTTCGGTGTCGCGCTCGACGGCGACGCCGACCGGTCGATCTTCGCCGACGAGACGGGGAGACTCCTCGACGGCGACGACGTGCTGTGGCTCGTCGCGCGGCGCTGGAAGGCGGAGGGGCGGCTCACGCCGGGAGGCGTCGTCGGGACGGTCATGTCGAACTTCGGGCTCGAGGCAGCGCTCGCGCGCGAAGGGATCAAATTCCACCGGGCCGCGGTGGGCGACCGCGCGGTCGCGAAGCTCATGGAGGAGACGGGCGCGGTCCTGGGCGGAGAGACGTCGGGACACGTCCTCTTCGCGCCTCTCTCGCCGTGCGGTGACGGCATCCAGACCGCGCTCGTCGTCGCGGGCGTCGTCGCGGCCACGGGAGAGCCGCTCTCCCGGCTCGCGACCCTCGAGAAGGCCCCGCAGGCGCTGCGCAACGTGCGGGTGTCGCGACGCGAGCCGCTCGACGAGTCGCGGGCGCTCTCCCGAGCGATCGAACGGGCGCGGGTGACCCTCGGCGAGCGCGGCCGGGTCTTCCTGCGCTATTCGGGGACCGAGCCGCTGCTGAGGATCCTCGTCGAGGGGACGGACGAGAACGAGGTCGTCGCCCTCGCGGACGCCCTGGAGGACGCCGCGCGCGAGGCGCTTGCGTAGTCGACCCGGACGCCTATCTCTCCAATTCCGGGATCGGCTCCCCAGTCACGTTCGGCTCCTGGAAGATGAGACCGGTCTCCGCGATCGGCAGGAGCGCCGTGTGGTTCTTCTCGCCGATCTCGATGCGGACCTCGTAGTAGCCGTGCGGCGAGACGGCGACGAGCCGCGCCGGCCGGTTCTTCAGCTCCAGGATCGGGCAGTAGACGACAACCCGTGCGGGCAACTCCACGTCAGCTCCCTCCTTCCAGGATCTCAAGCATCTCTTCCCACGTCACGGTGCGGACACCGAGGGACTTCGCCTTCTCGAGCTTCGAGCCGGCGGCCTCCCCGGCGAGGAGATAATCGGTCTTCCGCGAAACGGAGCTCGCGACCTTCGCGCCCGCCGCCTCGAGCCTCCGCGCGGCGTCCTCGCGCGTCACGCCCAACAGCGCCCCGGTGATCACGACCGTGCGCCCCGACAGCGGGCCGGCGGCGGACGGGCGACTCTCCCGGGAGAGAACGTTGACTCCGCGGCGGCGGAGCTTCTCCACGAGCTCCCGGTGGCGCGGGTGGGAGAACCACGCGACGACCGCCGCGGCGGTATTGGGGCCGACCTCCTCAACCGACTGCAGCTCCTCCTCCCCCGCGGCCACGAGCGCGTCGAGCGACCCGAACCGCCGCGCGAGCGTCGCCGCCGCCTTCTCGCCGACGTGTCGGATGCCGAGAGCGAACAGTAGACGCACGAGGTCGTTGTCCTTGCTGCGCTCGATCTCCCCGATCAGGTTCGTCGCCGACTTCTCGCCCCACCGATCCAGCCGGGCGAGGCCTTCCGCGCCGAGCTCGTAGATCGAGGCGACGTCGGAGAGAAGACCTTCGGAGACGAGCTGGTCGACGAGCTTCTCCCCGAGCCCTTCGATCTTCATCGCGCGGCGGGAACAGAAGTGCGTGATCGCCTCCCGGACGACGGCCGGACAGGACGGGTTGACGCAGCGCGCCGCGACCTCGCCGGCCTCGCGGACGATCGGGTCGCCACACACCGGGCAGCCCGCCGGCATCGCGAAGGGAACGCTCTTCGGGGAACGCTTCTCGAGGACGACGCGGACGACTTTCGGGATGACGTCCCCGCCCTTCTCGACCATCACCGTGTCTCCGAGCCGCACGTCCTTCCGGGCGAGGTCCTCGTAGTTGTGGAGCGTCGCGCGCTGGACGGTCGTCCCGGCGAGAACGATGGGGTCGAAGTGCGCCACGGGTGTGAGCGTACCGGTGCGGCCGACCTGGACCGAGATCTCGCGAACGACGGTCACCGCCTCCTCCGCCCGGTACTTGTATGCGATCGCCCAGCGCGGAGACTTTGCTGTCCGGCCGAGCTCCTCCTGCAGCCGCCGGTCGTCCACCTTGACGACGACGCCGTCCGTCCCGAAGTCGAGGTCGGCGCGGGCACTTTCCCACCGATCGACGAACTCCCGGACCTCTTCGAAGGTGGCGCAGCGACAGAAGTGCGGGTGGGTGGGGAGCCCGAGGGCGCGCAGCCGTTCGAGCGTCCCGGCCTGGGTCGCCGGAAGCGTGGGGCTTTCGGCGATCGAGTAGATCCACGCCGACAGCCGCCTCTGCGAAGTGATCCGCGAGTCGAGCAGCCGGATCGTGCCCGCCGCGGCGTTGCGTGGGTTCGCGAAGAGAGGCTCCCCGGCGGCTTCGCGCTCGGCGTTCAGCCGGCGGAACGCCGTCCGCGGATAGAAGACCTCGCCGCGCACTTCGAGAGGACCCGTCTGCGAAATCCGCAGCGGAATCGAGCGGATCGTGCGGACGTTGGCGGTGACGTCGTCTCCCCGGAACCCGTCGCCGCGCGTCGCGGCGCGCACGAGTACGCCGTTTTCGTAGCGCAGCGAGATGGAGAGGCCGTCGATCTTCAGCTCCGCGACGTAACCGGGCGGCTCCTCGCCGAGCGCGCGGACGAGGCGCGCCCGCCAGGCTTCCGCCTCCTCCCACGAGTAGGCGTTCTCGAGCGAGAGCATCGGGACGGCGTGCGCGACGGTCGCGAAACCCTCCGCCGCCTCTCCGCCGACGCGCCGCGTCGGGGAGTCGGCAGTTACGAGGTGGGGATGCGCCT
>JBKJVY010000227.1:0-3838 GCA_046717185.1 Thermoanaerobaculia bacterium | reverse complement strand
GGCCGGCCGCCGCGATCCAGAGCGCTCACGCGGATCGCCTCGAAGCGCGGCACGACGCCGCCCCAGAGGAAGGGCACCGAGAGGCACCCCTCGGAATCCTCCTCGACTTCCTTCCCGTCCGGCTCGTACGCTGCATTGAAGAGCGCCGTCAGCTCGATGCTCTCTCCCCGGCGCTTCCGGGTCTCGGGGTTGACCTCGTAGAGAAAGATCCGGAGCGGCGTGAACACCTGCGGCGCCGCGATGCCCGTGCCGTCGTACTCGCGCATCGTCTGCTCGAGGTCCGTCAGGAACGCCTCGTAGTCTCCGCGCGAGACCGCCTTCGGGTCGACGTCCCGCGAGCGCATTCGGAGCTCCTTCGCTCCGAGCTTGGCGACCTTGAGAATCACCGCGCAATCTTACCGAGGCCGCGTGAGGCGCAGGCCGCGGGCCCTGGCCGAGCCGTTGCGGGCGGTGGCTCTTTTCGCTAGACTGCGCGGCCCGGTCGACGCCACGCCCAGGTAGCTCAGTTGGTAGAGCAAGGGACTGAAAATCCCTGTGTCGGCGGTTCAATTCCGTCCCTGGGCACCACTCCTCTCGAAGGGAATTCATGAGTCAGCGGGCCGGTTTTCCGGACAGCCCAGCTTTGGAGGTCATGCTTGAACTTTGCCCTACCGATCGTCCTGTTCGCGGCTCTGACGGCTCCGCAGGAGCCCGCACAGACGCCGGCCGCCACCGCACCCGCTCCGGCGAGCGCCCCCGCCGGTTCGCGGGAGAAATCCGACCCCCTTCCTCCGGGCCCCGGCAAAGCCGCCTGGGCGGAAGGCGTGGACGAGGCCCGGGCGCGGGCCAGCCGCGAAGACAAGCTCGTCTTCTTCGAGTTCACCAAGAAGGAGTGCGGCAACTGTGAGCGGATGGACAACCTGCTCTACCCGTCCGCGGATCTCGTGGCGATGCTCGCCTCGATGGTGCCCGTGAAGGTCGACCTCGAGTCGTTGAACGGCCGGGACTTTTCCGAGCGCTACGGCTTCGAGGAGGCCCCGTCCATCCTGGTGACGACCCCCGAAGGGCGTCTCGTGTTCCTGATGGAAGGCTTCCACAACCAGGGAGAGTTCTTTCGCAACGCGTACGCGGGCGTCGAGAGTTACCGTAAGTTCGCGAAGCGGGTCGAGTCGCAGGACATCGCGAAGCTCCCGATGAAAGAGGCACTCGAGACCGGCACAGAGCTCTACCGGCGTTCCGACCCGGAGGCGTCGCTCCCCCGGCTTCGCCGCGCCGTCGCCGCTCCGGGCGCGACCGGCACAGAGCGCCAGGACGCGCTGGAGCTCCTTGCGGCGGCCGAGTTCGACCTTGCTCAGCCCGCCGCCTCCCGCCGCACGATCGATCGGCTGATCGCGATGACGAAGGACGTCCCGCGCAAGGAGCGCGCGGAGCTCTTCCGCGCCCAGATCCCTCTCGCCGAGAACCGTCCCACCGAGGCGCTCGCGCTCTTCCGAAAGTTCCAGAAGGACCATCCCCAATCGGTCCACATCGCTCAGGTCAACGAGCTCGTCGCGAAGCTGGAGGAGCGCCTCCCCCGGCCATGAAGTGGCTGGCGGCGGCGGTTTTCGCCGCGGGAGCCGCCGCGCGCCTCGCGGCGCAGTCGTCGGATTCGAAGAGCTCGCCCGACGCGGCGAGCCTTATCGTTGTCGCGCCGAAGTGGGAAGCCCGCGCGCCCGGCGAGGGAACGCTTGACCTTCAGGTGACTCTCGCTTCGGGCTGGCACGTCAACAGCCACCGGCCGTCGGAGGAATACCTGATCGCGACCGAGGCGCGGCTCGACCCGGTTTCGGGCGTCCGCTTCGGAGAGGCGCGGTACCCCGACGGGAAGATGATGAAGTTCGGGTTCTCGGAATCGCCGCTCTCCGTCTACGAAGGCTCGTTCACGATCGAGGTGCCCGTCACGTGGGACGCCGCACTGCCGGCGCCCGGGCTCTCGGGCTCGATCGAGTACCAGGCGTGCAATGACACGCAATGCCTCGCGCCGGCGTCGGTGAAGTTCCGGACGGAATCGGCCGTAGGCGCGGCGCCACCTCCCGCCCCGTCCGATCCCCTCGCCGCGGTTCCGCTTTCCGCGGCCCGCGCGGGCGGCTCGACCTCCGTAGCAGGATCGTCGCGCGACTTCGGCGACATGCTCGACCGCAACGGCATGTTCCTCGTGCTGCTCTCGATCTTCGCGGGGGGACTCGCGTTGAACCTGACCCCGTGCGTTTATCCGGTCATCCCGCTCACGATCGGGTTCTTCGGCCGCCAGTCCGGGGGCTCGAAGGGGCGAATGTTCGGCCTCGCGGGCCTCTACGTCCTCGGAATAGCGACGATGTACTCGGCCCTGGGGGTCGGCGCGGCGTTGTCCGGACGGCTTTTCGGCGCGGTGCTGCAGAACCCGTGGGTCCTCGGCGCGATCGCCGTGACCCTCGTCGCGATGGCGCTCTCGATGTTCGGGGTGTGGGAGATCCGACTGCCGACCGCGCTCATGAACCGGGCCGGGGCGCGCGTGGGGCCCGCGGGGGCCTTCGGGATGGGCCTCTTCGTGGGAGTCGTCGCGGCGCCGTGCATCGGAGGCTTCATCGTCGGGCTTCTCGCGTTCGTCGCGGCGCGGCAGGACGCGTTCCTCGGGTTCTTGTTCTTCTTCACCCTCTCGCTCGGGCTCGGCGTCCCCTACCTCTTTCTCGCGGCGTACTCGGGACAAATCTCCCGGCTCCCGCGCGCGGGCGAGTGGATGGAGGGGGTCAAGAAGATCTTCGGCTGGGTCCTTCTCGCGATGGCCGCGTATTTCCTGCGGAGCGTCCTGCCGGCGCCGTTCGGAAAGTGGCTCCTGCCCGTCGTGCTCGTCGTCGGCGCGATCTCGATCGTCGTCGCCCGGATGAACCTCAAGTGGCCGATCCGGGTGGGCACCGCCGCCCTGCTCGTCGCGATCGCTCTCTTCTTCGTGCCACGCGAGCTTCGCGGCTGGCAACCTTACGCGCCGGCGTCCGTCGGCTCCGGCAGGGCGGCGGTCATCGACTTTTCGGCGGACTGGTGCCTGCCGTGCCTCGAGCTCGAGAAGAAGACGTTCGCCGACCCACGGGTGCGCGAGGCATTCGGGAACCGCGTTCTGCTCAAAGCGGACCTGACGAAGATCTCGTCGCCCGACGCGGTGGCGCTCTCCGAGAAGTACGGGATTCTGGGCGTGCCGACCATCATCTTCCTCGACGCTTCCGGCACCGAGCAAACCGACCTGCGACTCGTGGGTTTCGAGAACGCGGAAAAGTTCCTGGAGAGGCTGAAGAAGGCGCCGTAGGGAACGGAGCGGCCCGCTCTCGCGGCGGCGCTACGCCGGCAACCTCCCCAGTTTTTTCAGCGCCTCCTTGGCGGCCCTTCGCTGCGCGTCGCGCTTCGAAGACCCGCGGCCCTGCGAAAACGCCGCCCCATCCCACGAGAGCTCGACGACGAACGCCTTCTCGTGGTCCGGGCCGTGCTCTTCGACGACGCGGTATTCCGGAAGCGGCAGCCCGAGGCCCTGCGCCGTCTCCTGGAGCGCCGTCTTGTAGTCGTGGAACGAGAGGTCGCCGATGTCGATGCCCGCGATCTCCGGTCCGAAGACGCCCCGGACGAACTCCGCCGCCGCCGGCAGACCGCCGTCCAGGTAGATGGCCGCGACGAGCGCTTCGAATCCGTCCGCGATGAGCGAGAGCTTCTCGGCGCCCCCCGACCGCGCCTCGCCGGCGCCCATCCGGAGAAACCTTCCGATGCCGAGGTCCCGCGCCTTCCCCGCGAGCGTCGTTGCCGAGACGAGGTGCGCCTTGATCTTGGAAAGCGCGCCCTCCTGGAGGTCCGGAAAGAA
>JBKJVY010000226.1:0-3749 GCA_046717185.1 Thermoanaerobaculia bacterium | reverse complement strand
ACCCACGTGTTACTCACCCGTCCGCCGCTCGACTCAGGGAGTTGCCCCCCTGGCCTCGCTCGACTTGCATGTGTTAAGCACGCCGCCAGCGTTCATTCTGAGCCAGGATCAAACTCTCCACTTAAATTCATTTCAGCGACCTCGGACCGAAATCCTCGGCCGGTTGAAGAAGAATTTGGACCTGCTTTTGAGACAAAACAGAAAACTCTGTCTTTTACGTGAAAAGACAGAAAAGACGTCTGGCACGCTCTACTCAGTTTTCAAGGAACCGGATCCGGGCTTTCCGACCGCGGACGCGCCGTCCCACCGGCGCAACTGACCGATAACTTCCGTCCAGAGACGGAAATTTCAGCTTACCGTAATTTTTCTTGCCTGGTCAACGAAAAGTCTCGCTGGGACCTCTGAAACGAAGACACGGGGGACCGCGCTGACCGAGGCTGGAAAGAACTGGAACCCCTTCGGGTGGACGCGCAATATAGGGGTTCGACGGGGGCCTGTCAAGGGTTCCCGAGAATTAATCTAAGTCAATTGGATCGAAGGGTTAGCTGGTGGCATGATGCACAGCTCTCTGTGCGCCGCGGTTCGATTGTTCGTGAGCCTCGCAGATCCTTGCCGCGATGCGAAAGGAGTTGCCGATGCGCAGCCGACGGTACCGGACCGTAGCGGGCGCCTTCAGGGTGTCCAAGATTTCGGAAGAGGGTTGTCTGGTCCCCCGTCCTTCCCCAGGAGCTCCCCGTCGACATACTCGCAGAGGGCATGCCCGATCGCAATGTGGCACTCCTGAATCCGAGCGGTCGTGGTCGAGGGCACGACGATCGCGACGTCCACGATCGGGGCGAGGCTGCCGCCGTCCCCTCCCGTCAGTGCGATGGTCGTGAGGCCAGCCTCGCGCGCTGCTTCGATACCGAGAATCACGTTGCGCGACCGACCACTGGTGCTGATGGCGATCGCCACATCACCGCGGCGCCCGAGCGCTCGAATCTGCCGGACGAAGACCTGATCGAAACCGTAGTCGTTCCCGATCGCCGTCAGCGCGGAGGTGTCGGTCGTCAGGGCGATTGCCGCGAGCGGGGCGCGGTCACTCACGTAGTGCCCGACGAACTCCGCCGCGAGATGCTGGGCGTCCGCCGCGCTGCCGCCATTGCCGAAGAGCAGGAGCTTGCCTCCGGCGCGCAGGCCCTCGACGAGTAGATAGCCGGCCTTCGCTATCGTCGTGCCGAGTTCTCGCGCGACACGACCCTTGAGGGCCGCGCTCTCGAGAAGGCTTCGGGTTATGTCTGCGGAGTTCACTGTAAGACCCTCGAGTCCGCCCTCACTCAATCCGGATAGAGACGAATGATTCGATTCGCGCAGTGCAGTTCCTCTCGAATCTGCCTTTCGATCTCGTCCTGAAAAACACGCGAGGCGATCAATACCGGGTAAGGCATCTGGCGGAGCTCCGCGGGAGGGCGGATCGTCACTCCCAAGAGCTCTTTGCCGTGCACCTTCGGATTGGAGTCGAAGAACGCGACGATATTCGCTTCTTTCAGCCGGGTTGTGCTCAAAAGCCGTGTCGCGTTCGTGCCGACGCCCCAGAGCACGATGGGATCTCTACTGTCGACCAGATCGTCGATGACCGCGAGATCGCTTTGGGCCAGGACCTTCGAACGTCGAATGTATTCCAGCAACCCGGCCTCGGTCTTCCCGTCACGAACCCAGCGCGCGAGGGGGTCGTCAGTCTTCTCGAAGATCGCGGCGATGACTGGCATCGTGCTCGTTTCGGTGACCGTCCGTGGCAACGTCGCCAGTTCGATAAGGCGGAAGCCATTGACACTCAAGAGATTCTCGAGAGACCAACGGGAGAAGAAGTTGATGTGTTCGACGCTGAACTGCTGAAAGGGCGCATCCAGCCAGGTCGCGAACTCGCAGGCGTCAGGAACCTCGACATAGAGACGCCCCTCCGCTTTCAGAACCCCTCGGAGAACAGAGAGCGCGCCAGACAGATCTCGAATGTGCTCGAGAACGCCAACCAATATGACCATGGCCGCTTCGTCCGATCGTCGGGACAGCGCGAAGAGAGTTCCCGTCTCGACGGGGATATTGAACTCTCGTAATGCCGGCGCCGCGCAGGAAGGGGAGGTAGCGAGACCTGACACGTTGGTAAAGCCACGGCCGCGAATCTCGTGCAGCAGACGACCGGTGGCGCACCCCACTTCCAGCACTCGCGCGTGGCGCGAAGGGAGAAAGCCCGTTATGACGTTGGCAATAGCGGTGGCCCGGTCCCGCTCGAACAGCGGATTCTCGCCGGCGCGTTCGGGACTTTCGTAACGGGACAGCCCCGTGTAGTACGAATCGAATTCGTCCTGCGACGGAAGGTCATCGGCAAACCCGTATCCGCAATCGGAACAAATGACGACGTCGTATCCCGAGAGCAAGCTTCCCGCGGCGATCTCAGCGAAGCGCTGGCTGAAGAGAAGGCGGCGTTTCTCGCTGCCGCAAACTGCGCACGGTCGTCTCGAGTTAGGCAGGGGCACCTCGCACCAGCAGGTCCACGATTTCGCGAACAGCGCCGTGACCCCCGCCGCTCTGGGTCACGACGTGAGCCGCCTCACGCGCCGACCGGTGAGCGCTCGCCGGCGCCGCGGCAAGCCCCACCAGGCGCATCGCCGGAATATCGTTGACGTCGTCGCCCATGTAGCAGACCTGCGTGAGGCTCAAGCCAGCGCTGTTGGCGAAGTCGCGAAGAGCTCCGGCCTTGTCCTTGCAACCACCATAAACGTCGGAGATCTTCAGCCGCTGAACTAGACGGTCGAGCAGGGGTCCTTCTTCCCCCGAAATCAAGGCGAACCGCAGTCCGGCGCGCTGCCCGATGGAGACCCCCATGACGTCGAGAAACGAAACGCGCTTCCATTCCTCCGAGCTCGACCCCCAGTAGATGGCGCCGTCGGTCAATACGCCGTCAACATCCAGGACGACAGCCTTGATTCGGTCGAAGTCAACCGCCGACACGCCGCAGCTTTCTCATGATGGGAATCTCGGAGGGAACGACTTTCTTGGAGGGATCACCGAGAGCGGATTCGACCAGTCGGATGTCACGGACGAGCCGCGTGATGCCGTTCGGCTCCAGAGACGCGGCCTGGTCGGTCCCCCACATCGCGCGATCCAGCGTAATGTGCCTCTCGATCATCGTCGCTCCCAGAGCGACGGCGGCGATGGTGGAAGGAAGCCCCGTCTCGTGCCCGGAGTATCCCACCGGGACCCCGTAGCGGTTGTCGAAGCTCCCCATGACCCGCAGGTTGAGCTCCGCGTAGCTGGCTGGATAGGTGCTGCAGGTGTGAAGAACAACGAGATCCTGCTTGCCCAGAACCTCCACCGCGTGGTCGACCTGCTCGAGGGTGCTCATCCCCGTGGAGAGAATGATGGGTTTGCCGCGTGCCCGCGTGTGCCGAAGAAGACTGTCGTCCGTCAGGCAGGCGGAGGCGATCTTGTAGGCCGGGGGGTCGAACTGATCGATGAAGTCGACCGACTTTTCGTCCCAGCATGAGGCGAACCAGAGTATGTTGACCTCGCGGCAGTACTTATCGATCGCCTGGTACTGCTCATTTCCGAACTCCAGACCGCGCTTCAGGTCACCATTGCTCTCCCCGAAAGGGCTTTCGCGGAAGCGCCCGAGCTCTTCGGAGGAGTAGATGACCTCCACGGTGCGCTTCTGAAACTTGACCGCGGCGCAGCCGGCGGCCACAGCGACGCTGATCAGCCGCTTGGCGACG
>JBKJVY010000225.1:0-2689 GCA_046717185.1 Thermoanaerobaculia bacterium | reverse complement strand
CTCGCCCACCGTCGTCTCCGAGGCCTGGCTGCTCGGCGCGCTCGGGGAGAAGGACGACGCCTTCGGCGTGCTCGCACGGGCCGAAGAGGAGTACCAGGGCCTCGTGTCCTACACCGGATTGCCCGGGTTCGACTCGCTGCGCTCCGACCCGCGATTCGCGGGGTTGCTGGAGAGACTGGGTCTGCCTCGCGAACAGGGTGCCGGCACGTCGTAGTCTCTTCGGAACGTGTCGCGGGTTCGATCCCCGTTTCCCGCTCCACAGGGCTCTCAGTTCTCGCCAAGCAGCCTGTCGAGAAGGATGTCCTCGAGATTTCTGCGACTGTCAAAGATGCCGAGAACAACGACCTTGCGCCCGGCAATTCGGTAGAGCAGGCGATACGGTCGGATGACGAGTTCCCGGTAGTCCCGGAGCTGAATTCGAGCAAGCTCCGGAATCACGCGGCCCCGCGCGGGGTTCCGATTGAGCGTCGCGGCTCTCTTCTCCAGCCTCTCGAGAGTCGCAGCGGCAGCGTTCGGGCTCCGCTCGACGAGATATTCGACGATGGCGAGAAGATCTCGCTTCGCGACCGCTGCCCACTCGACAGGATGGGAGCGCCGCCTCACCGAGGGCCGAGGCGCTCCCGGGCAGAAGCGAAGATCTGGTTCTGCGGTATCGTCCTGCCTGACCGGATATCTGCTTCGCCTTGTGCAATGAGCTTGAGCAAGAGCGTCGCCTCTCTCAACTCCTCATAGGTCTCGTAGTCGAGGAGAACCCCTCTTGGCACGCCGCTCTGCGTGATGACTACAGGGCGCCGGGTCTCGCCGACAGCGCGCAGCAGCCTGGCTGCGCCGGTTTTCAGCGCGGTAACGGGCCGGATATCTTCTCGAAGCCGCATGGTGCCGTTCATGGTACCACGAACGGTCCTGGATCAGAGGCTGTCAGCTCATTGACCGGTCGTTCTCGTAAGTGCATGATAAGTGCATGGCTGTCAAGACGATCACCATCGATCTGGAGGCCTACGAGGCCCTCGCCCGACACAAACGAAAGGGGGACTCCTTCTCGCGTGTCATCAAAGAGCATTTCGGCCGTCGCCGAACCGGTCGGGATCTCGCCGCACGGCTGAAGACTCTTCGCCTGGCGGACGATACGTTGTCCGGAGCCGAGCGCGTGTCCCGGCAACGGCGTCGCGATCGGGCCCGCGCGCCCAGGCTGTGATTCACCTCGACACCTCGTTTCTCGTCGATCTTCTGAGGGAGGCCGCCCGAGAAGCCCGAGGGCCCGGCTTCGAGATTCCTCGCGGGCGTTGCGGACGAGGAGTTGGGAATCAGCGTCTTCGTCGCCTGCGAGCTTGCCGTCGGCGCCGCGATGTCCGCGAGACCGACTCGGGAGAAGCGGCGCGTGGGTCAACTCTGCGAAGGCCTTCGAGTCGAGTACCCCGACGAGCGATTTGCGCCCGTTTACGGTTCGTTGCTGGCCGCCCAGGAGCGCACGGGAGGACGGATCTCCACCATGGACCTCCTGATCGCCACGTCGGCCCTGGTCGGCGGATCGGCTCTGGTGACGCGCAGCGCCAGGGACTTTTCTCGCATTCCCGGGCTGGACGTCCTGGAGTACTGACTCCCAAAACGGTCAAACGCAGTGCGGGCACGAGAGCCGCGCCTTCGACCTCGGTCGGTGCTTTTCCGCGTCTCTCCAACGTATGATCGCCTGACCTAAAATCGAACGGGAGGGGACTTGACTCTTTCTGCAGGCCACCGGCTCGGCCCCTACGAAATCCTCGCGGCGATCGGCGCGGGCGGAATGGGCGAGGTCTACCGGGCGCGCGACACGCGCCTCGAGCGGACCGTCGCTGTCAAGGTGCTGCCGGAGCACCTCACCTCCGACGAAGAGCTGCGCCAGCGCTTCGAGCGCGAGGCGAAGACGATCTCCCAGATCTCGCACCCTCACATCTGCGCGCTCTACGACGTCGGCCGCGAGGGAGACCGCGACTACCTCGTCATGGAGCTCCTCGAGGGGGAGACGCTCGCCGCGCGCCTCGACAAGGGGCCGCTGCCGACCGAACAGCTCCTGCGCTACGGAATCGAGATCGCCGACGCCCTCGACAAGGCGCACCGCCTCGGGATCGTTCACCGGGATCTGAAGCCCGGCAACGTCATGATCACGAAAACCGGGGTCAAGCTCCTCGACTTCGGGCTCGCGAAGTTCCAGGCCGCGGTGCAGGACAAGACGGGCTCGGGAGTCTCGGTTTTGGCGACCCAGGCGCAGTCGAGCCAGCCGCTCACGACGCGCGGCACCGTGCTCGGGACGTTCCAGTACATGGCGCCCGAGCAGCTCGAGGGGGGCGAGGCCGACTCCCGCTCCGACATCTTCGCTTTCGGCGCCGTGCTCTACGAGATGGCGACGGGGAAGAAGGCCTTCACCGGCAAGAGCCAGGCGAGTCTCGCGGGCGCGATCCTCCGGGACGATCCGACCTCCGTCACCGAGATCGCGCCGATGCTTCCGCCGGCCCTGAACCGCGTCATCAAGACCTGCCTCGCCAAGGACCCCGAGGACCGCTTCCAGACCGCTCACGACGTCAAGCTGCAGCTCCAGTGGGTCGCGGAAGGCGGCTCGCAGGCGGGTGTGGCCGCGCGCCCGTCGCCGCGCGCCGCAAGAGCCGCGAGCGGCTCGCCTGGGGCGTCGCGGCAGTGGCGCTTGTCGCGGCGGCGG
>JBKJVY010000224.1:0-2605 GCA_046717185.1 Thermoanaerobaculia bacterium | reverse complement strand
CATCGTTCAGGCGGAAGACGAGCTCGCCGCAATCGGCATGGTGCTCGGCGCAGGGTGGGCGGGCGCGCGCGCGATGACGACGACTTCCGGTCCGGGAATCTCCCTCATGTCGGAGTTCACGGGCCTCCGCTACTACCCGGAGATCCCTGCCGTCGTGTTCGACGTCCAGCCGGTGGGACCGTCAACGGGACTCCCGACGCGGACGATGCAGGGAGACATACTCTCGACGTACAACCTCTCCCACGGCGACGCGCGGCACATTCTGCTCATCCCGGCGAGCGTTCAGGAGTGCTACGAGATGGCGATCGAGGCGTTCAACATTGCGGAACGCTTCCAGACGCCGGTCTTCGTCATGATGGATCTCGACCTCGGCATGAACAACTGGATGAGCGACCCCTTCCCGTATCCGGAAGAGCCCTTCGACCGGGGCAAGGTGCTGCGGTCCGCGGAGGAGCTCGACGAGCACGTGAAGCGCTTCGAGGGTTTCGGGCGCTACAAGGACGTGGACGGCGATGGAATCCCGTGGCGCACACTTCCCGGCATGATCGACCACCCGCTCGCCGCGTACTTCACGCGCGGGTCGGGCCACACGGAGCGTGCGACGTACTCGGAGCGCCCCGACGACTACAAAAACAACATGGACCGGCTCGCGCGGAAGTTCGAAACCGCGAAGACGCGGGTTCCCGCGCCCGTCCTCTCGAACGGCTCCGGCTCGCCGGTCGGTCTGATCGCGTACGGCTCTTCCGACTTCGCCGTCGAAGAGGCGCGCGTCATCCTCGAGAAGCGCGGCATCAAAACCGACTACCTGCGGCTCCGTGCCCTCCCTTTCACGCCCGACGCCGCTAAGTTCGTGGCCGGCCACGACCGGGTCTACGTCGTGGACCAGAACCGCGACGGCCAGATGTACGAGCTCCTCTGCGTCGAGGTCCTCGGCGACAGTCCGAAGCTCCGTTCCCTTCGCCATTACGACGGTTTCCCTCTCGACGCCGAGTCGGTGGTCGAGGGAGTGGAAGCCGGGGAGAAAATCTGATGTCCACCGTCACCGAGCCGAAGACCGCCCCCACCAACCGCCGGGGCCTTTCCGTCAAGGACTATGGCGGGGGGAAATCCACGCTGTGCGTCGGGTGCGGCCACGACGTCATCACGCGCCAGATCACGCAGGCTTTCTACGACATGGGGGTCGCGCCCCATCGCGTCGCGAAGATGTCGGGCATCGGCTGCTCGTCCAAGACGACGGCGTATTTCGTGGACCGCGGGCACGGCTTCAATGCGGTGCACGGCCGCATGCCGTCGGTGGCGACCGGGGCCGCGCTCGCGAACCCGAACCTGCTCTACATCGGCGTCTCCGGCGACGGCGACACGGCCTCGATCGGCGCGGGACAGTTCGTGCACCTCCTGCGGCGCAACGTCCCGATGATCTACATCGTCGAGAACAACGGTGTTTACGGTTTGACGAAGGGACAGTTCTCCGCGACGGCGGACCTCGGCTCCAAGCTCAAGACCGGCGTCGTCAACGACCTGCCGGCGATGGATCTCTGCGCGCTCGCGATCGAGCTCGGCTGCGGGTACGTCGCGCGATCGTTCTCGGGCGACATGAAGCAGCTCCTCGCGCTCATCAAGGGCGCCATCGCCCATCGCGGGACGGCGATGCTCGACGTCATCTCCCCCTGCGTGACGTTCAACAACCACGAGGACTCCACCAAGTCGTACAAGTGGGCGAAGGAACACGAGATCGCGATCCACGAGATCGGGTTCGTCCCCTTCTTCGAGGAGATCCAGGTGGACTACGACCCCGGCACGACTCAGGACGTCGCGCTTCACGATGGGTCGCACATCCGTCTGCGCAAGCTGCGGGCAGACTACGACGCGACCGACAAGATGGCCGCGCTGGGGCTCCTTCACGAGGGGAAGACCAAGCAGGAGTTCTTGACCGGCCTCATCTACGTCGAGCCGCAGAAGAAGGACTTCCTCTCGCTGCTCCAGCTCCCGGAGCTGCCGCTCGCCGTCATTCCGGACGAGAAGGTGCGGCCGCCGCGGGAGGCGCTCTCCCGGATCATGGCGGAGCTCGAGTAGCGTCTGTCTCGGGAAGAATCCGGCTCCGACCCTCGTTAGGCCTCGCGGGAGGTTTCATGCGCTTCTTCCAGGTCCGTTCGGCCGCGCTCGCTCTCTGCGCTCTCGTCACTCTCGGTGCGGCCGCCCGCGCCGCGAGCACGCGCCAGAAGGCGCCGGCCCGCAAGGCCCCCATAGCCGCTACGAAGAACTCCTGCACCAGCTGCACCGAGCGGGCGCCCATCCTCGACCCGAAGCTCTACAAGGACACGAGCCGGTACGAGCCGGAGGTCGCGCCGGCCTACGAGGTCGCCCGCAAGTACCCGCGGACGATCGACCGCCTCCACTGCTTCTGCGAGTGCCAGGAGAGCATGACGCACCGCCACAAGACCCTTCTGACGTGCTTCACGACTGACCACGCCGCGGGCTGCGGAATCTGCATTCGGGAGGCGATCCTCGCCGGTGAGCTGAAAGACAAGGGGCTCCCCGACGACCAGATCGAGAACACTGTCGAGTCCGCCTTCCGCACCGACGGGCACCGGCCGACGCACAAACA
>JBKJVY010000223.1:0-3237 GCA_046717185.1 Thermoanaerobaculia bacterium | reverse complement strand
CTTCGCTCGGGATGACAGGGAGGGCGAAGCGCTCGGGATGACCCTTTTCACCCTGTCATTCTGAGGAGCGCAGCGACGAAGAATCCCCCGAAACACAGGGGATCCTTCGCTGCGCTCAGGATGACAGGCGGACTCTAGAACTGCGTCCCGATGTAGAAGGACGTCTTCAGCCCCGACCGCGTCTTCTTTAAGTCCCAGAGCTTCGCGAAGTCCCAGTGGAGCTGGAGACCGAGTAGGTTCAGCTGGAAACCGAAGCCGTAAGCCGCCCTCCCGTCGACGAGCTGCCTCTCTTTCGAGTTCCAGAAGCGGAAGTCCTGATCCTGGAGTGCGGCGCCGCCCACGTCGAAGAAGATCTGCCCGCGAATGTCCTGGAAGCCGCCGATCGGCAGGACCAGGTAGTCGATGAGCGGGAACCGGTACTCGAAGTTCGCGTAGCCGACCGTGTTCCCGATCTGCTCGCGAAAGTCGAGTCCCCGGAGCGTGTCGAGCCCGCCGAAGTAGTAGAGGTTCGGGAAATTGCCGGTCGAGTGCGCGCCGTAGAGCCGCACGGCGATCAGCGAACGCTCCGTGATCTTGAGGTACTGCCGGAGGTCCAGCGAGACGTCGGAAGAGAGCGTGCCCGAGTCGTGCGCGCCCGGGATGGTCGTGGCGTCGTCCTTCTTCAGGTCGGGTGAGTAGGAGTAGTTGATCGAGAAGCGCCTCCCGGAGAGCGGACCCCACTGGCGGTAGAGGACCGTGTCGCCGACGAGCGAGATTCCCGCGGTCGGGTAGTTGTCCTCCCGCGATTCGACGAGAAACTGCTGGGTCCCGTCGTTGTTCCGGACGACGAAGGGGAAGTCGAAAGATCGCGAAATGAAGCCGATCTGCCCGTCGAGGCGGTAGTAGCGGGAGAGCGGGTAGTTCGCGAGCAGCAGCCCGCCGGTCTGACGGTAGGCGCGGCGGCCGCGCTGGATCTCGTTCCGGCTCTGGTCGAACGCCAGGAAGTAGGTTCGGTCGTCGAAGAGCGCGAACCCCTTCTGGAGCCGGTTGCGGAGGTTGAAGTAGATGAACTGGAAGTTCGTGAAGCTCGAGAGCGACTGGAACACCGCGATCAGCCGGCGGTCGCCGAGGTTGTCGCCGAAGACGAGGACGGTGTTCGAGACGAACGTCTGGTCGGTGTTGACCCCGGCCACTACCTGCGCGTCTTCGAGCTGGAGCTTCCGGCTCACGCGCGGCTTGATCTTCTCGGGGTCGATCGCGACCTCGATCGCCGGCTGGAAAGGGGCTTCAGACTCGGGTCCGGCCGGCGAGATGGCCGGAGCGAGCTCCGGAAGCCGCATGACCGACTTCTTCGCGTCCCCGATGTAGAGCGTGAATCGCCGCTTGTAATAGGCGGCGAAGACGAGCTTTTCGGTGTTGTCCTTGCCGATGAAGACGGTCGGTGAGAAAGCCCCCGCCACGACGTTCGTGTGAAGGAGCGTCTCGCCGGTCTCCAGATGAATCGAGTAGATGTTGTAGATGCCGCCGTCCCGGTCCGACGTGAAGAAGAGCCGTTTTCCGTCCGGCGAGAGCGCGGCGTCTTCATCGTTCCACTCGCCGTACGTGATCTGCTCGCGCGACCCTGGCGCGGACGGATCGAACCGGAAGATCTTCGCCTTCGTGCCGCGGACCGACGAGTAGTAGATCCACTTCCCGTCGGGCGAGTACACCGGCGCGAAGTCGAATACCGCGTCGTCCGTCAGGTTGGTCAGCGTCTTGGACGAAAGCGAATAGGACCAGATGTCGGCGCGGCCGCCCTTGAGCGCCCGGAACACGACTGTTCCCGAGTCGGGGGAGAAGGTCGGGTTCAGCTGCTGGTCGAGCTCGGGCATCTCGACCCGCTCCCGGATCCCTCCGTCGAGCGCGTTCAAGAGAAGGAGCTCGCGCCCCCGCTCGCGCCGCGCGAAGACGGCGACGCTGTTGCCGTCGGGGGAGACGGCGAGGTCCGCCCCCCCGAGGGGGGCCGTCGTGAGCCACTGGCTCACGAGGTACTCGTATCGGGTCGTGTATCCCCTCGTGAGGTTTCGATAGAGCTTCCGGTCGCGCGTCGAAAGAACCACGACGTCCGTGTCGTCCTTCAGGGTCGAGATCGCCGCCACGAAGTCGCCGGACGGATACGCCCGGGGAGAGATCTCGGCCGTCAGCTCGTCCTCGAGCTTGAACCGTTCACCGAAGTCGATCGGCTCGCCCTTTTCGGTGAGGATCTTGATGTACTTCTGCCGCAGGTAGCGGCGGAACTTGACGTCGAAGTCCTCGGCGGAGATGTTGAACGCCCGCTTGATGACCTTCTCGGGGTTACCGGCGATCTGGTTGCGGTACTCGAAGATGAAGTCGCGGACCGAGTCCTTGCCCCACTCCGCCTCGATGAAGTCGAAGACGGCGTGCCCGAAGCGGTAGGCGAAGAACCCGGACACTCCCGTTTGGGCGATCTCCGGGACCTGGTCGGCGAGGACGGCGTCGCGCAGAACCATCCGGTCCTTGTTGTCTTCGTCCTTGCCGAAGTAGGAGGCCATTCCTTCCGTGAACCACTGCGGCGCGTTCGTCGTCGCCGCGCGGATGAAGTTGCCCCCGAACAGGATCTCGAACTGGAAGACGTGCGTGAGCTCGTGCGCGATCAGCTGCTGGAGCTTCTCGTCGGTCAGGTCGATCGGAAGCACCATCCGGTTGCGGGATGGAAGCGCGAACGCTCCGATCCCCTCCGGGATGAAGTTCAGGATCGTGTTCGTCTGCTCGAAGTCGGCGTGCGTGGCGTAGTAGATGAGGTTGATCGGCTTGGGGATCTGGTAGTTCAGGGCGCGCGAGATGTCGTCGTAGGCGCTCTCCGCGTACGAGGCGACCTTCCCGAGCGCTTGCCGCTCCGTCTCGTAGAAGTAGATCGTGAAGTGCGTCGAGCGGTAGATCTTCCAGTCGAACTTGTCGTAGACGATCTTGTTCTTGCCGAACTGTTGCGCAGAAGCCTCAACGGCGGCGCACAGGAGGAGGGTGAGCGCGATCGCGATCTGCTTCATGTGGCCTCGTTCGATAGGGGGGAGGTCAGTCGGTGAATATGTACCGTTCGGCCTCTCGGTCGCGCGCGACGAAGAGGTTCAGGATCTGGTTCTCGAGCGAGAAGAGGTTCTCGAAGAGGCCCTGGAGCTCGTCGGCGCGCCGCCCGCCGGTCTGACGGAAGTCCTTGAACTGGTCTTGAAGGATCTTTTCGCCGGAGCGGCCGTCGAAGAC